>JAJYMR010000371.1 GCA_021786815.1 Deltaproteobacteria bacterium | reverse complement strand
CGAAATGACAGGCTCCGCGGGACCGCAGGCGTTGATGTTCGTCACGCCGGTTGCGGGATTGTAGAAGGGATGGGTCAGGCTGTACAGCGAGTTCATGAGGCCGAGGCCCCATCCGGCGCTTCCCGACATCAGCCCGGTCGCGTTGCGATAGAGCGTCGGGTCGTTGACGGCGAGCCCTATGCTTCCCTGCCCGGTGTTGATCTTGTGCAGGATGTCCTTCAGGTCCTCGGACGATTCGAGCATGTTGGCGAGGATTCGGTCGCCGTAGCGCTTGTCCGCGAACAGTCTCGGGACGGTGCCCTGCGCCTTGCTGAAGCGATCGACGAGATGGTCCATCTTGTGCGCGGTCGATCTCATCGCCTCGGCGGCATGGTTGATATTCGCAAGCAGCCGGCGGCCGTGGGTGCGGCTGCTGAACATCGCGCCCGCCAGGCCCTGGCCCCGGTTGATACGCCGGAGCGTCTTGTTCAGTTCGAGGCTCAGGACGTTCATGCTCTGCATCGTCTTCTCCATCGTGACCAGCGAGAACTGCTGTTCGGGCGCAACGCCGGACTCGCCCTTGATTAGCTGGCTCAGTACGCCATGGCCCTTCTGGATCGTTTCAAGCAGGGCGCGAAGCGACTGGGAGATTGCGATGGTGTTGGCAATAAGATCGCCGGTGCCCGTTTTCTGGAGCACCGCCTCGTAGTCGATCGGGTTTTGCGACGGTATCACCGCGCCGGGCGTGAGCACAGGCGCGCCCGAACTGCCCGTGGATATTTCGACGTATTTGTCGCCAAGGAGTCCCATCGTGGCGATCCGCGCGACCGAGTCAACGCGGATTCGTTCAAGCGCGCGCGACTCGATCCACATGCGGACGATTACATAGTCGGCGTGCTTATCACGCGGGAACTCAATCGAGTAAACCGCGCCGATATTGACTCCGGCGAATGTTACCGGCGCGCCGGTCTGGAGCCCATTGATGCGCTGGAAGTGCGCCTGGATCAGATCGGTATGCTTGAAGAGCCGCGAGCCGTGGCCGATCGAGAAGATCGCGAAGCACAGCAACGCGATTGCGGCGGCCATCAGGACTCCGACCCGGAACGTCATGACAGTTCTTTTCGCCACAGCGGACTCCGTGATTTCCTAGAGCGCCGTCATCACGAACTCGCGCATGAGTTCGTCGCTGGTGGAACGGACCTCCTCGGCGGTGCCGCTGAACCGGATGCGGCCTCGGTCGAGCAGGGCGAAGCGGTCGCCCACCTTGAAGGCGCTCTTGAGATCGTGCGTAACCACAACCGAGGTGAACCCGAGGCGCGACTGCAGCGAGCGGATCATCAGGTCAATGCGATGCGTGACCAGCGGATCGAGGCCGGTTGTAGGCTCGTCGTAAAGCACCGCCTTGGGTTCGAGAGCAAGCGCGCGGGCGAGCGCCACGCGCTTTTTCATCCCGCCGGAAAGTTCGGCCGGGAAGAGATCACCCACGCCGCTCAACTCGACCATCGCGAGCACCTCGTGCACCCGTTCGCGAACCTTCGCCTCCGAAGTCCATCCGTGCTCCTGGAGCGGGTAGGCCACGTTGCCGAACACAGTGAGCGAATCGAACAGGGCGCCCAACTGGAAGACCATCGAGACCTTCTTGCGCACCTCGTCGAGCTCGTCTTCGCTGAGTTCGTTGAGCGACTGGCCGTCCACGACGATTTCGCCGCGGTCGGGACGTTCGAGGCCGTTGATATGGCGGAGCAACACGCTCTTGCCCTCGCCGCTGCCGCCCAGCACCACCATCGTTTCGCCCTCGAAGACCTCGAGATCGACGCCGCGCAGCACCTGCTTGGGACCGAAGCTCTTTTCGAGCCCGCGTATCACGATGAACGGACGGCGATGATCGCGGTTCATCACAGCTCCAGGAAAAGCTTGGTGAGGAAGAAATCCGAGATGAGCACGCTTATCGAGGCGGCGACCACGGCCGAGGTCGTCGCACGGCCCACGCCGTCGGCTCCTCCGCGGGCGCTCAGGCCCTTGAAGCAGGCGATAATCCCGATCAGGTAACCGAAAAAGATCGATTTCCCCAGGCCGCTCATCAGGTCGCCCAGGGTGACGTTCTGCACCAGCGAAGTGTAGAAATAATTGCCGCTCACGCCAAGCTGGGTCACAGAGATCACCAATCCTCCGAACAGCCCGATCGCGTCGGCGATGACCGTCAGCACGGGCATCATCAGGATCGTGGCGAGCACGCGCGGCACGACCAGCTTTTTTATCGGGCTGGTCGCGAGCGCCCGCATCGCGTCTATCTGCTCGGTGACCTTCATGGTGCCAAGCTCGGCGGTGAATCCGGCGCCGACCCGCGCGGCGATCATCAGCGCGGCCAGCACCGGTCCCATCTCGCGCAGAAGCGAGATTCCCATGATTCGGCTCACGTAGATTTTGGCGCCGAATTTGGCCAGGAACTGCCCCATCTGGAGCGCGAGCACCATGCCGGAGAAGATGGCGGTGAGGTTGACCACGTTGAGCGAGCGGTATCCGACGCTGTCCAACTGATCGACCAGCGGGCGCATCTCGAAGGGCCGCCGCAACGCATGGCGGAAAAAATCGAATGTCAGGATGCCGATTTGTCCCAGTTCGTCGAGGAACAGGTATAATCGCTCAAACATCTCGCACTTTCGCAGGCATGTCGTCTTTAGCACACCGGGTGCCGATACGCCGATGACCAATAGTCAATCGCATCCCGGCGCGCTTTTCGTCTACGGCACGCTGATGCAACCCCGGACGCGCGAACGGATCCTCGGCAGAAGGGTTGACGCGCTCCCGGCGCTGCTCCGCGGCTACCGGCGCGGCCGCACCCGTCATTTCTATATCGTTCGCGACCCCGAGGCGACGACCGAGGGAATCGTGCTCCGCGGACTCGGCGCTGGCGATTTTCGCCTTCTTGACGAATATGAGGAGGTGCCGCGCCTTTATGTGCGCGAGCGCGTCGAAGTGATGTGCGACGGCCGGGAGATCGGCGCGTGGGTGTACATTCCGACCGCCTGGGCAACCGGCCGGACGCCCTGAGCGGCGCGGGCTGGACGGGTCCGTTACTTTACCTCCATCGGCGCCGCCTTCTGCTCGGGCTTCTTCAGTCCGAACTTGTCGAGCCGATACTGGAGCGTTCGATAGCTCATCCCGAGAAGCTTGGCGGCCTTGGCTATGACCCAGTCGCTCTTCTCCATGGCCTGCAGGATGAGGTCGCGCTCGAAGGTCTCAAAGTTGATTCCCTCGCTCGGGATCTCGAACCTGTCCGGGCGGCCCTTGTCGTCGGCCTTGCCGAGCTTCTTTCGCGACAGCACCTCCTCAGGCAGGTCCTTGGGGTCGATCCGGTCGCCCTCGCAAAGCAGGATGGCGCGTTCGATCGCGGATTCGAGCTGACGGACATTTCCCGGCCATGAGTAGTCCACCAGCACCTCCATCGCTTCGCGGCTTATCTCCATCACGCGGTCGGTGGCCAGATGCGCGTACTTCTGGAGCGCATGGTTGGCGAGCAGCGGGATATCGCCGCGGCGGTCGCGCAGCGGCGGGAGCGTGATGGTAACGACGTTGACGCGGTAATAGAGGTCTTCGCGGAAGCGGCCTTCGGCAACCTCCTCGGCGAGGTTGCGGTTGGTGGCCGCGACCAGTCGGACGTCGACCCGGAAGGACTCGTGTCCGCCGACGCGGCGCACTTCGCGCTCCTGCAGCACGCGCAGGATCTTGGACTGAAGTCCGAGCGGAAGGTCGGCTATCTCGTCGAGGAAGAGCGTGGATTTGTCAGCCGCCTCGACCAGTCCCATCTTGCGCTCGGTGGCGCCGGTAAATGCGCCCTTTTCGTGCCCGAACAGCTCGTTTTCGATCAGGCTGTCCGGGATCGCCGAGCAGTTGATCGCGATGAAGGAGCGGGCCGTGCGCGGCGAAAGCCGATGGATAGCGCGGGCGACGATTTCCTTGCCGGTGCCGCTCTCGCCCTGGATGAGGGCGGTTGCGTTGGACGGTGCGATGCGGCGCACGATGCGGATGATTTCCTGCATCGCGGGGTCCTGGCCGATGATGCCCTCGATGGACAGGTGCCCTTCGAGCCGCTCGCGCAGCAGCACGTTCTCCTGTTTCTCGTGAGCGAGTTCGGCGGCGCGCGAGACGGTCATCACCAGCGTGTCGCGGTCCGTAGGCTTGGTCAGGTAATAGAAGGCGCCGTTTTTCATCGCCTCGACGGCGCTTTCGATACTGCCGTGGGCGGTGATCACCACGACCTGGGTCGCGGGATACATCTGGGAGATTTGCGCGAGCAACTCGTCGCCCGACATCCGGGGCATCATGAGATCGGTCAGCACGACGTCGAAGCTGCCCAGGCGCAGACAATCCAGCGCACGCCGTCCGTTGGGCGCCTCCTCGACCGAAAAACCCTCCTCGCGCAGGGTGTCCGCGGTTATCTCGCGCTCGAGGTCGTTGTCTTCGACTACCAGTACAGAAGCCCGAGTCATAATGCCTTTACGTCTTCGTATGCGGCGAGCGAGCCGCCGCCCATCGGGAGCGTGAACGTGGCAACCGTTCCACGTTCGCCCTCCCTCGGCGCGATCGCAATCGTTCCGCCATGGCGCTCCACTATGGCTTTGGAAAGGAACAGCCCAAGCCCGATTCCCTCGCGCTTGGTGGTAAAGAAGGGCTCAAAGACGCGCTGGGCCAGGTCGGGGTCGATTCCCACTCCCGTGTCGGTAAATCTTATCACGAGACGGGAGTCGCGTTCTTCGAATTCTATGGTCAGCTCTCCTCCGTCGGGCATCGCCTGGATCGCGTTGGCGATCACGTTGACGAAGCACATCCTGAGCTTCTCGGCGTCAACGCTGAGCCGCGTATGGACGCCGTCGGCGCGCTCGACCACGGTGATCGCCTGGCTGCGCATCTTGGATTCCGACAGCTGCAGGACCCCATCGACCAGCGCCTTGACGTCGGTGGGGGCGGGGCGGATCTCAATCGGCTTGCCGTAGCTGAGGAAGCTCTGCACGAGCTCGGAGAGCCGGCGGATTTCATCCTTCATGACGCCGATTTGATGGAGGAAATTGTCGCGGTCCTTCAATTGGCGCCCGTAGCGGGCGCGAAGCTGATCGAGGGCGAGGCTCATGAAGTTGAGCGGGTTCTTGATTTCATGGGCGAGTCCGCCGGCCAACTGGCCGAGCGCCGTGAAACGCTCGAGCCGCGCCAGTTCCGCCTCGCGCTCGCGCGCGCGCCTCAGCTGCTCGACCATCTCGTTGAAGCTTCGGGTGAGAAGCCCGATCTCGTCGCGGCTCTTCGCCTCGGGCACCGGTTCCAGTCCGCGGGCGGCGATATTCTGCGCGGCGTTGGCAACAGCGTGGATCGGCTCGACGTAGCGCTCGGCCAGGAAGTAGGCGATCACGAGCCCGATCGCGAAAATGATCGACGCCAGCGTCAGTTCGTGAATCCGGCTTTCCGCGAGCGGCTGCGCGAAGTCGCCGAAGTTCGCCACCACGCGGACATAGCCGAGCAGATGGTCCTCGACCTCGACCGGGATGAGGTAAATGGTCGGCTCGCTGGAGTTCGCGCCGAGCCGGATGGGCTGCACCTTGGCATTGCCGTATCTCAGCCGCTCGACGATCACGCGGTCGGCTGGGCTTGGATTTATCGCTTCGCCGATGAGCTTGGGGTTGGAGCTGTTGATGATGAGATTGCGGCTGGAGGCGATGGAGACCTCAAAGCTGTTGGTGTGAAGGCTTGCGACGTAGTTACGAAGCCGCGCCGGATCGGTCGGCCCGACCGAGGTCAGCTCCTGCACGCTTATCTGGATGGCGTTGGCGAGGTCGGTGACCTTCTGCTGGGTCGCGTCGACGATGGCCTCCTGGGTGCCGAGGCTGACAATCACCTGGGCGCCGAGAGTCAGCGCCAGCAGCACCATCATCAGGAGGATGAGCTTGGCTCTCAGGTTTAGCGCCGGAAACGCGAATCGCATAATTCTCGAACGGCGGAAATTGGTTTGCGCGCCCGACCCGCGCGGCGTGCCGCAGGCCCGTCCGATTGCGCTAAGCTCAAGTCTTGCTCTCCCCGGCGCGCTGCAGCACCAGGAACCGCGTCGCATAGATCGCAACGCACAGCAGGGCCACGACCCAGATCAAGTGCTCGACGCCGCCGATATAGCGAACCACCGTCTCGAGATCCTCGCCGAAAATGTAACCGAGCGAGACCACGATGGGGACCGAGATGAGCGCGCCCAGAAGATCGTAGAAGAGGAACGTCGCCGGTTTGACCCCGAGCGAGCCCGCCGAAAGGTAGATCAATGCTCTCAGGCCGGCCAGGAAGCGCGCGTAGAAGATCGTCAGATGCCCGTGGCGGCGCATGAAGGCCTGCATCCGCTCGAGCTGCTCGCGCGAGCCGGGACGCTTCAGGCCGAAGTAGGCGAGAAGCCCGGTCCCGATCCTTCGCCCGAAGAAGAAAAGCGTGTTGTCGCCCGCAACCACGCCGAGAAGCGAAATCACCAGCGTCGCCGGATAGCGGATTATCCCGCGATGGACCAGGTAGCCCCCCGCGAGCAACGCCACATCCTCGGGCATAGGCAATCCCATGCCGCACAACAGCAGCACGACGAACAGCCCGAGATAGGTGAAGTGCTCTATATAGGAGACCAGTCCGACCACGCTCTATTCACCGTTGGCGTAACGTGCCCTGAGCTTGTCGCGGATCTGTTCGATCAGCACTCCCTGCTTGGCCAGGCGCTCGGCCTCCAGAGCCTCGCCGATGCAGATGGGGCAATGGGAGCCGTGATCGCTCCGGTAGCAATCGAGCAGATTGTGCATCGAGCCATCCCGCTCGCATCCGCAATAGCAATGCAACTGCGCGAGCAGGGCGGGATAATGCGCGGCGATCTCGTAGGCGCGGCGGGCGTCGCCGGTGAACAGGTTGGGGTCGAGCGTGTACCGCAGCTTTGAAATCGCGGCATTGGAGCTGACCGCCGCCGCCGACGCGCGCGAAGAGATGGCCGGCGACCGGCCGACACCGCAAACCGTGAGCACCGCATACGTCAGCGCCACGACCGCCACGCCCGCCGCAATAGCTATCGGGATCTTTCTCAACCGCCTGGAACTGTGCCTTGTCATCGCGTCCCAACTATAGCATTTCGACCGTCTGCAGGCTCTGCTGCTTGAACGTGTAAAGCGCGGCAGGCCGATGCGCTCCGCGGCGCTCGCCCGGCTGCCTTGCGAGCAGCCCCATCGCCATTATTCGGCGGCGAAAGTTGCGCCGGTCCACAGGGCGCCCAAGGATCGCAGCGTAAAGCTCCTCGAGCTCTGCAAAGGTAAACTCCCGCGGCAGCAGCGCGTAGGCGATATTCGTATATTCGACCTTGGCTTTGAGCCTTTTCAGCGCATACTCCGCCATCAAACCATGATCATACGCAAGCGGCGGCAGCGCCGAAACCTCGAACCATCTGCCCTCCGGGTAACCACCGGACGGCGGCGCTATCAACCCGCGCTCGCGGGCAAGCGCCATATAGGCAACCGACACGACGTGGGCAACCGGATCGCGCGACGGGTCGCCGAAGGTGAAGAGTTGTTCCAGGTAGGCGTCGCAGAGACCGGTGGCGGCGTAAAGCTCGCGCCGCGCCGCGTCGTCGAGCATCTCGCCCGTGCGCACCAGCCCTCCGGGAAACGCCCATTTGCCGTTGAGCGGTCCGCGGGTAAGCGGCACCACGTAAGTGACCAGCCGTCCCCCGTCGGCCGTGAACAGCGCCGTGTCCACAGCGACCCTGGGGCGCGCATAGCCATCGCGCCGGTTATCTGATTGGCGATTGTTGTTTGGCAAGGGCGGCGCGGTGCGGCCTCAGGCGCTCAACTCCAGCATCCGCTCCAGTGCGCGCTTGGCGCCTTCGCGCACCGAGTCGTCGAGGGTTATCTGGTGGCGCAGGTTGCGCAGCGAATCGAGCGTGCCCTCGAGCGTGATCATCTTCATGAAGCGGCAGAGCTTGCACGTCTTGAAGAAACGCTTGTCCGGCACTTCCATCAGCAGCCGGTCGGAGAGCCCGCATTCGGTCACGATCAGGAACTTGTCGGCGTCGCTTCGCTTCGCGTACTGCACCATCGCGCTGGTTGAGAGCACCGCGTCGGCGAGCGCCAGCACGTCGCGCCGGCATTCGGGATGCGCCAGGACCTGGATTCCCGGCAGCGAGTCGCGCACCCGCATGATTTCCTCTGGATTTATCTGATGATGGACGTAACAGTTGCCGTCCCAGGAAATGATGCGCTTGCGGGTCTTGCTCTGGACGTAGTTGGCCAGGTTGCGATCGGGAACGAACAGGATATTTTCGGAGTCGATCGCGTCCACCACCTTGACCGCGTTGGCCGACGTGCAGCACGCGTCCGAGAGCGCCTTCACGTCGGCGGTGGTGTTCACGTACGAGACCACGCGCAGGTCGGGGTAGATGGCCTTCAGTTCCTGCTTGCGCTCGGCGAGCGCCTCGGCCGTCACGCTGTCCGCCAGCGAGCATCCCGCCTTCATGTCCGGCAGGAGCACCGTGCGCTCGGGATTCAGCACCTTGGCGGTTTCGGCCATGAAATGCACGCCGCAGAAGACGATCACCTCGGCGTCTTCGACCTCGCGCGCCCGGCGGGCCAGTTCGAGCGAGTCGCCCGTGAAGTCGGCGACCTCGAAAATCTCGGGCCTCTGGTAGTTGTGCGCAAGTATCACCGCGCGACGCTCGCGCTTGAGTTCCAGTATCTCTTCGACGATCGAGGCGTAGCGCTCGCAGGTTTCCAGGTCGTAGGCGTCGCGGTCCAGCCGAGCCAGCCTCGCCCTCAAGTCCGCAGCGCTGACGGATACGTGGTCGGTTGCGTTCATTCTCGATGCCTCAGCCGGGAGTCCGCTTGCGTATTTGCGCGCTATGTGTGCCGCGGCCAGCGTGCTCCGATAGTTTGCGTCAAAGTGACGCATACTCTAGCAATTTTAACGTGCGGAAAACAAGTCCGTAACGCAACTTTTATCCGTGCTCGGCGGGCAGCCGAACCCACACGGCGGCGCCTTCGACGAGTGAATCCGCGCCCGGTTCGCTGAGCGCGACGGTTGCGTCGAGATGAAGCCCCACGTTGAGCGTCAGACGGAGTGCCTGACCCTGGCGTTCGACCGCAACGATACGGCCGGCGATATCCTCGCGTGCGGAATCGGAGCCGGGCGCTGTCGCGCTGAGCGTAGCCCCGTCGGCGCGGAGTTCCGGCACAGCGCCATGGTTGCCATTTCCGCTGAGTCCGAGGCGCAAGGCGCGCGGACAGATGGTCGGTGCGTTTCGCTCTGGGTCGGCTGGTTCGTGCTCGGCGGCGCGCGTTGCGGAGCGCAGGAATCCCGCGATTACCGGCGATGCGGGCCGTGAGAAGACCTCGGCCGTTGGTCCGGCCTGAAGAATGGTTCCATCGATAAGGATCGCGACCCGGTCGCCGAGCGCGAGCGCCTCGGAGAAATTATGAGTGACGTGGATCGTGGTGGTGCCGAGTTCGCGATGGAGTTCGAGCAGGGTAGTGCGAAGTTCATGGCGCGAGTTCGGGTCGAGCGCCGCCATTGGCTCGTCGAGCAGCATCACCGCCGGATTCGTCGCGAGCGCCCGCGCCAGCGCAACACGCTGGCGTTCGCCGCCGCTCAGTCCCAGCGGCATCCGCTCGAGCAGCGGCTCGACGCCGGCAGCGCGCGCCATCCGCGCGACCGCAGCTTCACGTTGCGCGCGCGGCAATCGTCCCGCGCCGTAAGCGATATTGCGCACAACGTTCAGATGCGGGAACAGGAGGCTGTCCTGGAACAGGAAGCCGATTCGCCGCGACTCAGGCGCCGAGTGCGCGATATCGCGCCCGTCGATAAGGATATGCCCGCCCTGTACCGCGCGCAGGCCCGCGATCGTCTCGAGCGTCATCGTCTTGCCCGCGCCGCTTGGGCCGAGCACGACGAGATACTCGCCCTCGGCGACCGAGAGCGTGAGCGGGCCGAGCCTGAAAGACCCCGCCTGGACAGTTATTTCCTCGAGCGCAAGCCTCATCGCGAATTCAGAATCCTAGCACGCCTGCGCGGCCGCACGATGCCGTCGCGCATGGGCCACGCCTTTGCATTGGCCAGCAGCGGGGCTCTTCTGGTAAACGAAATCGCGGGTTTCCGGATCATAATCCGCGCCAGGCCGGGAGTTAAAGTGATGGATGAAGTTCTGGATCGCGACATTATCGACGCCGTTAGGCGCTTTGTCGACCGCGAGGTTGCTCCCGTCGCGTCCGACCTCGAGCATCGCGACGAATATCCGCACGCTCTCGTCGCCCGGATGAAGGAACTCGGGCTTTTCGGCGCGACGATTCCGACGGAGCACGGCGGACTCGGTGTCGGCTTCGGTACCTACGCGCGCCTGATGGAAGAACTGTCGCGCGGATGGATGAGTCTCGCGGGCGTGATCAACAGCCATCTCATCATGGCCTATATCATCACCCATCACGGCACCCCCGCGCAGAAGCAGCGGTTCCTGCCCGCGATGGCGCGCGGGGAGAAACGCGGCGGCCTTGCGCTCACCGAACCGCACGCGGGAAGCGACGTGCAATCGATCCGCACCGTCGCAAAGCGCACCGGCGACGACTACGTGCTCTCGGGCTCCAAGATGTTCATCACCAACGCGCGGCACGGCACGATGCTCGCCGTGGCGGCAAAGACCGATCCGTCCGCGAAACCGGCCTACGCGGGAATCAGCATGTTCGCGGTCGAGAAAAGCGATCGCGGGCCGACCGTGAGCCGCAATCTCAAGAAACTCGGCTACAAGGGAATCGACACCTGCGAGGTGCTGTTCGAGGACGTTCCGGTTCCTGCCGGGAATCTTATCGGCGAGGCCGAAGGGCAGGGCTTCAAGCAGGTGATGAGCGCGCTCGAGGTCGGCAGGATCAACGTCGCAGCGCGCGCCGTCGGTGTCGCGCAGGCCGCCTTCGAAAGCGCGATCCGCTACTCGCAGCAGCGCGTCGCGTTCGGCAAGCCCATTTGCCAGCATCAGGCGGTGCAACTGATGCTGGCGGATATGGCGACGCGGCTTGAAGCGGCGCGCTTGCTCGTCGCCAACGCGGCGCAGAAAAAAGACGCCGGAGAGCGATGCGATCTGGAAGCCGGGATGGCGAAGTTGTTCGCCTCGGAGGCGTGCGCGAAGATCTCGCTCGACGCGATGCGCGTGCTGGGCGGTTACGGCTTCACGGCCGAATTCCCGGTCGAGCGTTTCTATCGCGACGCGCCGCTGATGATGATCGGCGAGGGGACCAACGAGATCCAGGCGCTGGTGATCGCGCGCCGCCTGCTCGAACTGCACGCGCTCTAGCGCGCCGCGGTTCATAACCTTCCAACCCGGAGGTCAAATGTATGATTACCGGCGGATGCTTATGCGGAGCGGTGCGATACCAGGGTTCGGGAACCGCGCTCTATGCGGTTCTCTGTCATTGCCGCGACTGCCAGCGCGCTTCGGGAACCGGACATGTCCCGGTGATGGGCATCCCCAAGTCGTCTTTCACGGTTCGGGGCGAAACGAAGGCCTACGCGATACGACACCCCAGCGGACGAACCTCCGTGCGCCACTTTTGTCCGACGTGTGGCAGCCTCCTGTTCGGGACGGCTGAGATCACCCCGGATGCGGTTTCAATCTATGTCGGCACGACGGACGATCCGTCCGTTTTTCGGCCCGAGGCCGTGATGTTCAAACGGGATCGGCACGACTGGGACGTGACCGCGAATGCTCTTCCGGAATTCGAGACAATGCCTCCCGGCGCCGACTGAACGGAGTAGGAGAGCCATCGATGGAACCACGATACTTTGAAGACTGGAAAGCGGGCGATCGGATCGAGACGCTTGGCCGGACGGTCGGCGATGCCGAGATTTCCCAGTTCGTCGCGCTCGGCGGCTTTTTCGAGGAATTGTTCATCAACCAGCAGTACGTGGAAAAGTCCTCGCTGTACCCGAAACGCTTTGCGCCCGGCGCACTGACCTTCGCCTTCACGGAGGGACTGATAATCCTGACCGGATGCATCCACGGCGTCGGACTTGCGCTGATGTCGGTCGACAACATGACGTTCAAGCGCCCGCTGTTCGCGGGCGACACGATGCGCGTCGTGGCCGAAGTGATAGACACGCGGGCATCGAGCCGGCCGGACCGGGGCGTGGTGACTTTTCGGCACACGGTGTTGAATCAAAAGGGCGAGGAAGTAATGGAATGCGCGGTCAAGCGGATGCTCCGCCGCCGTGCCCCGACCAATTAGCCAAACGAGGAGAAACGATCTTTTACCATTCCACGAACCGGTGTTGCGGGCCGCGGAACGATTCTGACCTCACCCTACGGAGTCAGGGAGAGGTCGGCGCGAAGCGCCGCCCTCTCCCGGTCATGGGGCGAGGGTTCAGATTCTCGCGCGGTCCTCGGCGCGCCATTCGCGACGCCGCGCATGCGAAAACCTTCAGTACGCGAGCCTTGCGCGAAGGTCTTCGAACGGAACCATCACATGTTCGCGGTACGCATCGCGCTCGCTCAGACGCCGGTACCACGCCTCGACGTCGCCCATCGCGAGCTGCTCTCCGGCGATGTACTTCCGGCCAGCCATATGCCGGTCGAGCAATTGGTAACAGCGCGTGCAGCGTTCAATCGCGTCGCGAATCGCCCGCCAGTTTCGTTGATTTTC
>JAJYMR010000130.1 GCA_021786815.1 Deltaproteobacteria bacterium | reverse complement strand
GATGGGATTCGAACAGCGTGACGGTCGTCTGGACCCCGCTTGCGCCCGACCAGCTCCGCCCCATAGCCGGCCAAAGCAGCATCGCCCCTGCGATCGCGACGATCATCAGGCGTCCGCGTTTCATCTTGTAGCCTCGGCTATCGCTCTGCGCGCCTCTTCGGCCGTCCATCGATGGGGCGAAAACAGGTAGACGCGCTTGCCGGCGCCCAAGCCTGAGAGCTGCTCGTCCGTTGAGAGTCCGACGCTGAAACGGGCGAGCGGTGGAGCGAAATTCCCGCCGCCGTGGAGATAGGACGTAATCTCCGGCGCGTCGGGCCCCATCCGGTACAGCATCGGCACGATCTCGTCCACCGGCAATCGCCCGACCCAGTCGTCCCCGACGCACCATGACGCAAGCGCCGTGATCGATAGCACCGTCGAGGCCGGGATTCGGCGGCGCACCTCAGCAAGCAACTCTCGATAGAAGGCGCGCTCCGAAACCGTCGCGTCGAAGTCAACTTGGATTTCCGGCGGCGACGCCGACGCCATCGCGGCGATAATCCTCGACGCTTGCGACCGCTGCCCGGAGGAAAGCGCCGGCGGCAGACGGCGGTCTATCTCGATTCGCACGACCGGGATGAGAATCGTTCGCCGCGGCACGGTCAGCGGTTCCAGCCTCGGCCGGACGACGACCGTATCCCCGCTCAGCTCGAGCGTGCGGTCGAGGTAGGCGACGGCGACCTGCTGCGGGTCGATGAAGCTCATATTTTCGCGCCGCGCCCACGCCCACAGGACGATTCGCGGCACGCGCGTCGTGCGCTCGGCGCGCGCGGCGACAGGCGAGGGCTTCCCGAAACGCAAAGCTCCCGCGACCAGCGCGGCGATGGCGACTATCGCGGGGGTCCGAAGACTGCGCCCGATACTCGTGATTGACGATGTGCGGCTGGGGGTCGGCCGCTTGAAGGGAAGTTCGTGTCGATTCCAGGGATAGTGGTTCAAGCGCTCATCTCGCGACGCGTGCGACGTGCGATTGAAAAGCCGGCTTGACGTTGGCTAGGAAACGCGCCAGAGACCCCCCTATCGCGATTCGCGAAGACTTGTTACCCCCCGATCTGGAACATCGAGCGCTCGCGGGTTGAGCGGCCCTCGAGCAGATGATGCCCGGTGGGCTTGAGCGCGACCGCTTTCAGCAGGATCTTCGCGACTTCCTCGTGAGGGTCGCCGGCGCCCGAGCGCAGCGCCTTCCGCACGTCGAGTTCGTCGTCGTTCAGCAAACAGAGATGGAATTTGCCGTCGGCCGTAAGCCGCATCCGGTTGCACGTGCCGCAGTAAGGCTCGCTGACCGGGCTGATGAACCCGATTACGCCGCGCGCTCCGCGAAGCTTGAAATTGCGCGCTTCCTCCGACGGGTTCTCCGACGGAATTTCGCTCATCAGGCCAAGCTCGGCCTCGATACGCCGGCGCGTCTCAACGTTGGAGACGTAGCGCGCGATGGAGAGCCGGGCGCACTCGCCGCCGCCAAGCGGCATCAGCTCGATGAAGCGCACGTGCCAGTCGCGCTCGATTGTCAGCCGCGCGAGATCGACGACGTCGGATTCGTTGTACCCTGCCGTCACGACCGCGTTGAGCTTGAGCGGGCTGAGTCCCGCGTCCTCGGCGGCCATGATTCCCGCCCATATGCGCTCAAAGCTGCCCCATCGCATCTGCCGCTCGACCGTCTCGGGATTGAGGCTGTCGATATGGATGTTGACGCGCGTAAGCCCCGCTCGCCTGAGTTCGCCGGCGAGCGCCGGAAGCATCAGCGCATTGGTCGTAAGCGACAGTCCCTCGGCGCCCGGGAGCCGGGCGACGCGTTCGACTATCTCGGTGATGTCGCGCCTTAGAAGGGGTTCGCCGCCGGTTACTCTGAACTTCCTGAAGCCAACGCTAATGGCGGCGCGCGCGACGGTTTCGTACTCGGCCGCGGTCAAAAGCTCAGGGCCGGGCAGGAACCGCAACCCGTCGAGCGGCATGCAATAAACGCATCTCAGGTTGCATCGGTCGATGACCGAGACACGCAGGTAATCGATCTCGCGGTTGAACGAATCCCTCGGCACGATGTCCATTCTAATCGGCGCCAAAACGACCTTACAACCGACAATGACAGTCGCCGCCAAGCTTCGCTCGCGTCCGGAAACCTGTTAGATTTGTCGTCACAGGCGCCTTGCAAGCGATATTTTTCGCAGGCGCAGGTGGCGCGCCCGGCCGGTGTCGCGGCGGCGCGCAAGGATAGAGGCGGATGCTTTCAAAAATTGCCGTTTTGCTCGCGGTGGCTTCGTTGGCGGCTTATGCGATGACGCTTCTGACCGAAGAGCGCCAGGATGCGTCAGAGCTGGAACAGGAAGTGGTGGGGCAGTTGAATGCGCTGCGCGAGCATCTCTTCAAGCGCTGAGCAGCGTCTTCCGAACGCCTTTCCAAACATATCTGATTAATTCGTGCCCGCCTGCGCCAGGTTTGCGCGGGCGATAGACGAGAGCGTGCTCCTTTTCGACACCTTCGGACCGCCGCGTGACCAACCCAGGAACTAAACCCAACCTGCGTTCCCGTCTCTTCAACGGTCTCGCGCGGCTCGATTTCGAGCATCCCTACCTGGTCCTCGCCGCCGCTCTGATACTCTCGGTCCTCGCCGTCCTGTATACGAGGGCCCGGCTCCAATTTCGCACCGGAGAGGACGACCTGGTCTCCGGCACCAACCGCGACAGCCGCAACTACCTGCGCTACACGCACGAATTTCCGGACCTCGACGGCGCCATAATCGTGGTCCGCGCCGCTCCCGAACCGCGCCATGCGGAGCGCTTCGTTGACGCGCTGGCCAAACGCCTGCTTGCCGACAAGGCCAACGTAAAGAGCGTCTTCTACCGGGTCGATCCGGGACTTTTTTCGGATCGCGCGCTTCTTTACCTGAGCACGAACGATCTGAAAACGCTGGCCGCGCGGATTCGAAGCAACCGCGAGTTTCTCAAGCGCTACGCCGCCGACCCGAGCCTCGCAACCTTCTTCACCCTCGTCAACGAACAGGCGAACCACGCGATGGCCTCGCGGGTGATGTCGGATTTCCTTGGTCCCGATTCGAGCGGTTCGCGCGCCGCGAAGCCGGATCTCGACCTTGGCGCCCTGAACGCAGTGCTGCGCGGGATGCTCGCGTCCGCCGAAAGCGGTTACGTTTCGCCGTGGGGCGCACTCGTCGGCGACGGCGAGCAGAGCGGCGTCCTGCGCGACGGCTATATCGCGACCGACAATGGCAAGTACCTGCTGCTCCACGTCGCGCCGGCCGACGGGGCAAAAAACGGACCCGACCCGGTGGACGCAATAGAGCAGGATATCAACGCGATGCGCGCCAAGTTCCCGGATATCGAAGCGGGAATGACCGGCGGGCCGGCGCTTGCGCATGGCGAGCAGGTTTCGACCGAGCACGATATTGCGCTCGCCTCGGTACTCGCGATCGTAAGCAACACTCTTCTGGTCGTCGTCCCGTTCCGCGGGATCGTCGAACCGGCCTTCGCGCTGATCGCCCTGCTGGTCGGAGTGGCGTGGTCCTTCGGGTTCACGACGCTCGCGGTGGGTCATCTGAACCTGCTGTCGGCCGTCTTCACCAGCATCCTTGCCGGTATCGGGATCAACTTCCCGATTCACATGATGGCGCGCTACGACGAGGCGCGCCGGCGCGGCGCAGCGACGGCGCAGGCGGTCAGACTTGCGGTGGTGAACACGGGTTCCGGGGTGGTTGCGTCGGCCTCGATAATGGCGCTCGCCTTCCTGATGCCGGTGTTTTCGCACTTCAAGGGAATCGCCGAACTCGGGCTGGTGTCGGCGGCGGGACTGTTCCTGTGCCTGGTATCGGCGCTCTTTGTCTATCCCGCGCTGGTGACGATTCGCGATCGCAACCGTCCGCCAAGAGCGCGGCTGCATCGCGTCAGGCCTGAGGAGCAATCGCGGCTTGCGATACTGTTTCGCCGTCCGTGGATAATCGTCGCAGGCGCATCGGTGCTGACCTCGGGCGTGTTCGTGCTCGCGCCGAGGGTCCGCTTCGATCAGAACCTGCTCAAGCTGCAGGCCGAGAACAGCGAGGCGGTGCGCTTCGAGGACAAGCTGCTCCGGGATTCGGGGCGCTCGTCGTGGTTCGCGGTCTCGCTGGCGAAAACCCGCGCGCAGGCCGAGTCTGTCGCCGCGCGCTATCGCAAGCTTCCCGAGGTTTCCGACGCCGAGACGATCGCGACCTACATCCCGCGCGAGCAGGCGCAAAAGCGCGCCATCCTGGCGAACCTGAAACCGCTCGTCGTTTCAGTCGAAGTCATGCCGCTTGCCCATCAGGGCGATTCCGCGGCGCTCGAGAAACAGCTCGAAGCGCTCAAGTTCAAGCTCGATTCCGCCACTTCGGGCGATCCTTCAAGCCAACCGGCACAGACCGCCGAACTTATCGGCGAGGCGCTTTCAAGGCTCAAGACGAGCCCCGGCGCGTTCGACGCGTACCAACGCGCGATGGCCTCGGACCTGACCCGAAAGCTCGCCGAACTCAAGCGCAATCTCTCGCCGGGCGAGATAACGCAGGACAACCTGCCGAAGGTTCTTCGCGACAGGTTTATCGGCGCCACGGGGGTTTACCTGGTGCAGGTCTATCCGCGTGGCGACGTATGGGGCGACGCGGCGCTCCATCGGTTCGTCACCGCGCTGCGCACGGTCGATCCCAGGGTGACAGGTCCGCCGGTTCAGACCTACGCGATGGCGACGATGATGCGCCGCGGATACGAGCGCGCCGCGGTGCTTGCGCTGATAGCGGTGTTTGTCTTCGTGTTCGCCGATTTCCGCAACCTGCGCGACACGATGCTTGCGACGGTCCCACTGGTGTTCGGCGGCGCATGGCTGCTCGAGGCGATGGTGCTGCTCAGATGGGAGTTCAACCTCGCCAACCTGTTCGCGGTCCCGATCATCATCGGAACCGGTGTCGATAACGGCGTAAACATGCTCTACCGATGGCGTGAGGAGCATGATAAATCGGAACTGATCCTGACCAAGGCCGTGGGCAAATCGGTCACAATCGCCTCGCTGACCACGATTGCGGGCTTCGCCGCGCTCATCCCCGCAACCCATCGCGGCATCTCAAGCCTCGGATGGGTATTGAGCCTCGGCGTCGGCTTCATCCTGCTGGCGACCGTACTCGTGCTGCCGGCTCTCTTCGAAATAATCGGGCGCGGGGCGGATGAAGCGCGGGCCACGCCCGAGCCCGGCGACTCGCGACGGGTTGCGGGCGCCGGGATGAAGGCGCTCGCGATAGGGGCGCTGTGCCTTATGGCCGCCGCTGCCTACCCGTCTGCGGGACGCGCCGGGACCGCCACGGCCTCGCAACGGGCGCGGTCCAACGCCATGGTGAAGCAGGCGGAAAGTCTCGTGATGCAGGCCGGACAGGCCAATCCCGTCGACACGGCGAAAATCAACGCGGCCATCAAGACGCTCCACGAGGCGCTTAAAGTGAACCCGCGCAACGACAGCGCCTACGTCGATCTCGGCTTCTGCTATTCCGTGCTGCGCGACGCGAACACCGCGGTCGACATGTATCGCACCGCGACGATGATCAATCCGTCGCCCTCCAATTTCATGGAACTGGCGGACATCTACCTGCGCACAGGTGAGTCGGAGAAGGCGCTGATGGCGGCGAATGCGGGACTCGAAAAAGACCCGCGCGACGCCCGGCTATGGAACGCCAAGGGCCTCGCTCTCCACGACCTGATGCGCAAGAGCGAGGCGATCCGGGCCTTTCGCAACGCGATTCATTACGATCCCTCCCTGCAAGTCGCGCGCCAGAACCTGGCAGCGATGGGCGTCAGCGCCGAGTCTTCGCCCGTCGCACAAAAACACGCGCACCGATAAAAATCGCGTCCGCCCGACGTCGGAGAACCTGCGCGGCGCTAACGAGCCGGCTCAACCGACCGCAGAATCATGTACGGGCTTAGCGGGTCGAAGACGTATCCCTCGACCTCTATCAGCCTCTTCTGGGCGGCGGCACGCACGATTCGGTCGCGCATGAATTCGTCGCCGATCACGATGATCTCTTTGTGCAGTATCGCGTTGAACAGCCGGCGCGCGTAGGTGTCGTTGGGCCCAAAGATGAGCTTGGCCGGAGTCGTTTCCGGACCCAGCAGCATCGGGATCACCTTGCCGTTGACCCGAAAGCGCAGGATCCGGTCCTCCGGCGCAAGCTTGCGGCCCGCGATCTCGAAATAGCCGGAAACCTTGAGGTCCCGATAGCGCTGTGGCGCCATCACGTTGGTCGGCTCGAAGATGTTGGAAGGACCCGCCCCCGGGAAGCCACCGATGGCGCCGATTCCGGCCCTGCCCGCGCCGGCGCCCACGCCTCCAATGCCGCCCACTCCTCCAATCGCGGCGCACACGCATGGCATGAGAAACACCGATACGAACGCGGCGGCAACTGCGCCGGTCCAGGTCTGCTTCATGGCGAAACCTCCCTGGGAGCCCGTCTCCCCGGAGGCTTTGCTCAACCTCCGGTTATCGGACGCTCCGGTTCGGCCACGCAGTACGCGCAGCGGCAGAGGTCTCGGAGTTGGTGGGTGGTGTAGAGGGTTTCGTGGCCGTCTCCCCATCCGAGAAAGACGCCTTGCCCCCCAAGCCGCGAGAACTGCCGAAGCCGCTTGCTTGCCTGCGGTATTTCGCCCTGAACGTTGCTTTGACAGAGTTCGCACGGACAGAACCGGCGCAGGTTGTCCACAGGATAGATGCTGTCGTGGCCGTCGGACCATTGGACACCGACGGCGTATCGTCCGACTTCGTGCAGGGATCTTATCGTGGGCGTCTTTGACTTGCTCAACGGCATCGGTGCTACTCTTGGGACTGAATCATAGCACCGTAGCACCGCATCGGGGAGAACATTCTCTCCTTTTCAAGGAGGCGAGCCATGGCCTCTGGAATAGACAAGAACACGGTCCGAGCCTGCCTTGAAAGGCTCGCGTCGCATAGCGCCGGGGAGTTGTTATCGAAACAGCCCCACTGGGGCGACGCGATAATGTGCGACGGACTTCTGTACGCCGCTCGCGCGCTCAAGACCGACGCTCCACTGAAGAGCGCGATCGAATGGTTCGCGCCGAAACTCGCAAGCGGACCCGACCTCGAGCGATGGTTCTGGATGTGGTCGGCCGAGGCGCTGCCCGCGCTCGGGCTGAATCTGGCGACCGGCCGGCGCGAGTACCTCGATTACGCGCGCGCGGTCGTGGAGGCGGTCGAGAACAAAACGCCTCACACGTCCGACGGCGTTCCGATACCCCATCCGCCCGAGCCCCTCGTGTGGATCGACGTGGTTTACTTCGTTGCGCCCGCGATGGCGCTGCTCGGCAGGCTGACGAGGGACGACGCGATGGCGGGCCGCGCGCTCGACCAGGTCCTGCTCCACGCAAAGCATCTGCTCGACCCGGTGACGGATCTTTTCTGGCACGTGGCCAACGCGGAAAAGCAAACCCATTCGCCGTGCCTTTGGGCGCGCGGCAACAGTTGGTTCTCGATCGCCGCCTCGCAGGTGCTTGGAGAAATAAAGGCGGCCGGAATCGCGTCGCAGTTTGCGGGCAGGATGGAGGACGTTGCAATCGAGCTTGCGCGCCAGATGAACGCCATATCCGCGCTGCAGGATCAGGCGAGCGGGCTTTGGCACACGGTGCTCGAACAGCCGATCTCCTATCTGGAGTCCTCGGCAAGCGCCGGATTTGCGCTCGGGCTTGGCCGCGCGCTCCAGCTCGACCTCGACCGCCTCAACGGCTTTCGCGCCCGAAGGACTTATGAACGCGCGATTTCCGCAATCTGCTCGAAGATAGATTCAAGTGGCCGGTTCACCGGCGTCTCGCAACAGACGCCGCCCGGCGATTTCGCCCATTACCAGTCGATCGAGGTCGGAACGGCGCCGTTCGGTTCAGGCGTCTGCATGATGGCTCTTGCCGAGGCGCTCGAGCAGCCGCAATAGGCCGGCTCGGCTTGCAAAACGAACGGGTGCGCGATGGCGGCGAAGAGAGTTGTGATCATCCCGGGCGACGACGCTGCGCCGGAGGCAATGGCGGCGGCGATGGAAGTTCTCGGCGCGATGAAGCTCGATATCGAGTACGAGGAATTTCCGCCGGGCGAGCATTGGAAGCGCGGCGAGACCGAGCTGAGGGCGCGCGCGGCGATCGATGCCTCCGACTCGACGCTGTTCGGCGCCACCTCGGGCAAGACCAACGCGATAATGCATCTTCGATGGGGCAGGCAGACGTACGCAAACGTCCGTCCCGCGCGCTACATGAGCGGCGCGCAAAGCCCGCTTCGTTCGCCCGATGGTATCGACTACGTTATCGTGCGCGAGAACCTGGAAGACCTTTATCTCGGCCTCGAAGGCCCGCTCTCGGAGCTTCGGCCGCTCAAACCCCAAAGCCGTATCCTGCGAGCGCCGCTCGATACCTCCGCCGAAGGCCGTTACGCAATCAAGGTGATCACCGAGCGCAACACGCGGCGCGTCGCGGCCTTTGCCTGCGAACTCGCGCTCAGGCGCAAACGCGCGGGCGGACGCGGCAAGGTCACCTGCACCGCGAAGTACAACATGCTGCGCGAGTCGGACGGCTTCTTTCGCGAAATCGTCGAGGAGACCGTCCGTGGTTACCCGGAACTCGAATACGAGCAGTTCATCGTTGACGACTTTGCGCGCCGCGTCGTGCAATCGCCGCACGAACTCGACGTGGTGGTCGCGCCGAACCTCTACGGCGATATCCTGTCGGACGCCGCCGCGGGAACGATCGGCGGACTCGGCGTGGCGCCAAGCGGATGCTACGGCGAGGACTATGCCTACTTCGAATCGGTGCACGGAACCGCTCCCGATATCCAGGGTCTCGGCGTGATCAACCCGACCGCGACGCTCCTGTCGGCGGCGATGATGCTGGAATACCTGCGATTCGCGGACGAGAGCGCGCGGCTCGAAGGCGCGGTCCGCAAAGTCTATGCGCAGGGAAAAAAGCTGACGCCCGATCAGGGCGGCAATGCGGGAACGGACGAGTTAGCGCGCGCGGTTATCGCGAATCTTTAGCTGCAGGCGCGCTGGCCGGCTTGCGCCGCGTCCACCAGAACACGTCGCACAACACGCCGCAGGAAGGCAGATAGAGCGCGGGCGGCTCGCCGGTTTTCGCCTGCTCGGCAGCCGGCGCGTCGGGCTTTTCGGGCTCGCTCTTCATTAAACTCATGATAGGCGAAGCCTGTTTGTTGTGAAAACCGCGCGGAAGATTTCGACCCGGTCAGTAGAAGCGCTTCTCGCCCGGTGGACGCGTCTTCCATCGGCGATGGATCCAGTTCCAGTGATCGGGATGCCTGCGGATCATCTCTTCAATCACTTTCGTGATCCGCTGCGTATTCTCGACCACGCACGCCTCGCGATCCCCGCCTGATGCCATCTCCACCACTGGAAGAACGACGATCCTGTGACGCGGCGAATCGCCCTCGCGCACCATGAAGGCGGGCACCACCGGGACGGAGGCCGCCGCCGCAAGCCGCGCAACGCCGTCGCTGGTGGAGGCTTTCATGCCGAAGAAGTCCACGAAGACTCCGTGCCTCACGTCGAGATCGAGCGCAATTGCGACGTGGCGATTCTCGCGCAGCGCGCTGAAAATCGCACGGCCCCCTTTCTTGCGCGTGATGATCTGGTTGCCCATCCGGGTACGCGCGTCGTTGACCAGTTTGGCGATCAGCGGATTGCGCAGCGGGCGCTGCACGATCGCGAGGCGGTAGCCGTATGCGGAATGGGCCAGCGCCAGCAGTTCGAAATTGCCGTAATGGGCGGTCACGATCAGCGCGCCGCGCCCCTCGGCAAGTTCCAGCGCCCGGTTCAGATTCTCCCGCGTATCGTAAGTGACGTATCGCTCGATATTGCCGCGGTCGAGGTCGGAGAAATGGGTAAACTCGGCAAGCATCCGGCCCAAGTTGCGATACATGCCCCGCACAATTGCGCGCCGCTCCGCATCGCTTTTTTCCGGGAACGCGATCGCGAGGTTGCGCATCGCGATCGGCCGGTTGAACCGATCGATGCGCGCCACGAAGTCGCCGAGGGCCGCTCCGAACCTGACCGCCCTTTCGAGCGGTATCGCGGCCAGACCGCGAGCCAGGGCCGCAATACCAACGTATTCGACCCTGGCCTTTAACGCGCCTATCTGCCGAGGCATCCGCTAGAGCAGGCCTTCAGAGGCACGAGCCTGAGTTGCCTACGGTCCACTTCCCGCCGGGACCGGAGACGTCGGCGATACCGGATTGATCACGCGCGTATTGAGCGGCGTTGAGCCTGGGCTTGAGGTGCCGTTCAAATGGCGGCTGAGCGTCGCGCCGTACTGCGCGTTCAGGTCCTGTTGCGGGGATACCGGAACCGAGAAGCTCGGCTTGTACAGCGCACGAACCTGCGACATCGGCATCTTGTGCATCTCGCGCGGGCCGATTCCACTGATGAATTTCCATCGCTGGTCGAGCGAAAGCGAGCGCAGGTCGTTCTCGGTCTTGATGATATGCGGGGTCAGAAAAACCAGCAGGTTGTCTTTCTGCTGAATCTTCGAGGTATTGCTGAACAGGTTTCCCAACACCGGAATATGCGAGAACCACGGCACGCCCTGAAGCTCGTTCTGCTCCTGGCTCGACATCAGTCCACCCACCACCGCAGTGCGGCTATCCTGAACGAGCACGGTCGTCGAGGCTGCGCGAATCGTGGTGGTGGGCCCGAGCGGGTTGTTGACCGTGCTGTTGAGCACGTTCGACACTTCCTCGTAAAGATCGAGCTTCACGTACCCGCCCTCGGAAACCTGCGGCACGATATCCAGGGTGATACCGACGTTCTGGCGATTGACCGAGTTGAAAATCTGCCCGGGTAGCCCCGCGTTGGCCGCCGCCGAGCCGACGAACGGCAGGTTTTCTCCCACGACGATCATCGCCTCTACATTGTCGGCGGTGAGCAGGGTCGGGGCCGAAAGCACGTTTGCGTGCTGGTCGCTCTCGAGCGCCGTCATCAGCGCGAGATCGCACGGCACCTGCATCGTTCCACCGCTGGAGGCGCCGACCACGCTACTAGCGACTGAACTTGCCACGCTGACCGGAACGCTGCACGTGCTGCCCGAAGCAAGTCCGAGCCCGAGTCCGGTCAACCCGAGCGGATTTCCAAGCGCCGACTGGAGCGCACCGAAGTTGAGCTGGCCCAGGCCAAGCGTGCTTCCCGAAAGAGCGCTCGAGGAAGTGAAGTTGATTCCGATGTCACGTTCGAAGTCGGCGCTGATTTCGACGATTATTGCCTGAACGAAAACCTGGACCCGCGGAATATCAAGCTCCGAGACGATTTTCCGAAGCGTGACATAGTCCTGCGGCGCGGCGCTGATGACAAGCGAGTTCGTCGCCGGGTCGGCGGTCACGCTGACCGAACTCGTGAACTCCGCCGTTTTGCCGGTGGTGGCTGCGGTGGCGCCGGTCATTGCCAGGGCGCTGCTCCCGCCCATCCCCATGCCGCCCATCCCGGACATCATGCCGCCCATGCCGCCCATTCCACCCATGCCGCCCATGCCCCCCATTCCGCCCATGCCGCCCATGCCGCCCATCGCGCCCATACCACCCATGCCGCCCATTCCGCTCATGCCACCCATGCCGCCGCCCATCCCGGCGCCGAGACCTGGGTTATAGGCACCCATCATCCCCATCGCGCCGCTGCGTCCGAGCGAGCCGATGCCGGTCTGGGGCGCGAGTCCGGAGACGCCGGTGCCGGCGCCGAGCAGTCCGTTAAGCACTTGGACTATCTCGGACGCCTGCGCGTTCTTGAGATGATAGACATGGATGCGCGAGGTCTCGGCGGGCGACACCACGTCAAGCCGGGCTATGATGTCGCGAATCCGCTTCATCTGAATCGGAGGGGCAAGGACGACGAGCGAATTGGTCCGCTCGTCGGGAATAACCTTGACGCTGCCCCCTGGTCCGGTTGCCGACGGGGCGACCACGCCCTGCATCGGCCGCGGCATCGGCGGACGCTGAGGGCCGCCGCCGGCGCTCTGGTCGCCAGTGCCGAGAATCTCCCCGACTTCAGGCGCGAGGTCGTCGGCAAAAGCGTACTTGAGCGGGAACACCTCGAAGTTCTGCTGCAGGCCTTGGACGTCGAGGCTTCCGATTATTCTGAGCAGGCGCTGCACGTTGTATGCGTCGTCGGTTATGATGATGGTGTTGTCTTCGGGGTAGGCCACGACCAGCCCGTTACGCGAGACCATCGGCTGGACGACGCTCAGGAGCTTGGCCGCTTCGACGTTGCGCAGCTTGATCATCCGGGTTACGTACTGATCGCCATGCAGCACGGCCGGGGCTTGCGACTGAGTGAGCGCGGCCGACTGGCGCACCATCGTGGCCGGCACGATCTTGATCACCTTTCCCGTTGGAACCGTCGCGTAGCCCTTTATCTGGAGAACGGACTGGAAAATCCGGTAAGCCTGCTCGGGCGTGACCTTGCTGGGCGAGATGATACTGACCTTGCCGCGCACGCTTTCGTCGAGGATAAAGTTCTTGCCGGTGATCTCGCTGATGAATTTGGCCAGGACCGGCAGTTCGACGTTCTGGAAATTCATGGTGATGAGGTGGCCGGAGCCGGCGCCGTGCTGTTCAGCGAGCGCGGGTCGGCCCGCGACACACATCGCGATTAGAGCAACTATTACGGCAGCTAACGTCGGCTTTAGCATGCGCCCCATCGGAATCTCCTCCGAACCGCTGAGGATACCGCGCGCAAGCTTATTGCACGTCAGCACCCGGAGCAACCTTGGCCGGGGAAGGACGCGACCGGGCAGGGCGATTTCGC
>JAJYMR010000374.1 GCA_021786815.1 Deltaproteobacteria bacterium | reverse complement strand
CATCCGGTAGATGTGGTCGGCGCCGAAGACCGCGACCAGGTCGGGCTTGTTGTCCTCGAGCAGATTCAGGTTCTGAAAGATCGCGTCGGCGGTGCCCTGGTACCACGACTCCCCGATACGCATCTGAGCCGGAACCGGCGTCACGAAGTGGCTGGGCAGGATTCTGCCACCCATCTGCCATCCGTCCTTCAGGTGTTCGATGAGCGACTGGGAACGCCACTGCACCAGGACGTAAATGGAATAAATTCCCGAGTTGACCAGGTTTGAGAGCACGAAGTCGATAATGCGGTACTTGCCGCCGAAAGGCACCGCCGGCTTGGCCCGGTCACGGGTCAAGGGATAAAGCCGGGTGCCCTGTCCGCCCGCCATCACAAAGGTTAGGGTTCTCATTCCACAAAGCCGGCTCCCGCCGGCAAAGCCTCCGCCGTCTCCAACCGGGGCAGTATATGGCCGACGCGACTGCGCCAAAAGGACTTTGGATGCCCGCGCCGGAATATTTTGGCAGGAAAAAGTGTAGCAAAAAGGCGATGTCTTGTGCGTACAGGGTTACAGGATAGGGCTTCAGGGTCACGCAATTTCCGCCATGTTCCCCGTTTTTGAGCGTTTAGACCTCTAAAGCCCGCAATTCGGACGAGGCACGCAGATTGCTTGAAACCTTTCCTCACGAGTTACGTCTAAGCGCTTAGTGGCTGAGAAAGCTCGTGAAAACCAAACCGAATTTCCTCTCGGAAGAGGGAGGTAACCAGTGATGCAGGCAAGACAGGAACCCCGTGGCGGCAACGCAAAAGGGGTCGTTTACAGGACCGTATGTCAGAATCCCGGCTGCGGGTGCACGTTCGACCTGCGGATAACGCCCGAAACCGTCAGCCTTCTGAGCGGCCCGCTCGCGTGCCCGCGATGCCGGCGGCATGGCGGAATGCTCAAGCCGCAGGGCCGGATTGGCGATAAGCTGTTCGGCGCCAAGCTGGTCTTCAGGCTTACGGGCGTGTCGGAACCCCGCGCCAATGAGGACGACGAACTGTACGAGACTTCCGCAGGCTCGCGCTAGATAAGGGGTCTCGACGCAAAGTCGCATTCCCGATTCAAAAGTTCGTCCTAGAAACACGCACGCCGTCCGGTTTTCGGGCGGCGTGCGCATTTTTTCTCTGGATTGGACGGGGTCTTTAGCCCTCAAACGCCGGCTATCGGCTCGGCGGTCAACCCCTTGACGTTCGCGATACTCGGCCGTTCGAGCAGCCGGTTCATCCACGCCTCGACGTTACCGCGGTTCTGTCCCGCCTCGATCCCCAGCGCCTGGAGCACGAACAGGCGCGGGGCGAAGCCGATATCCGCGATCGAAAACTCCGAGGCGAGAAACTGCTGGCCCTGCAGTTCGTGGTTAAGGTAATCCAGCACCCGGCCGAGGCTCTGATGCAGCCGCTGAACCCGCTCCGGGTCGCGCTCGGCGTCGGGCTTGGCCATCTCGAGCATCAACTGTCCGACCTGCGGGGTGAACGACGTATCCGCAAAATCCTCGAACAGCCGCGCCCGCGCGCGCAGGGCGCTGCTTCCGACCGCGGGAAGCACGGGAGGCTCGGGGTATTCGTCCTCCAGGTATTCGTTGATGATGGTCGAATCGTAGACGGTCGTGTCCTCGTCAATCAGGACCGGGACTCTGCCGTAGGGGTTGAGCCGCAGGAATTCGGGACGGCGGTTTTCGCCCTTGGTGATGTCGACCTCGACCAGTTCGTAACTGAGACCCTTTTCCGCCAGCACGATTCGCACCTTCTGCCCGAACGGACAGGGGAGGAAGTCGTAGAGCTTGATCATCCGGGGAACCCCTTACTCCGCCGCCACGACGGTTAGCTTCAGGCTTGCCTCCACTTCCGGCTGAAGTTTGACCGGAACGGTGAACTCGCCGAGTTGCTTGATCGGCTCCACGAGCAGGATCTTGCGCCGGTCGACGTTTAGTCCCTTCTCGCGCAGCGCCCTTTCCACGTCGATATTGGTCACCGAGCCGAACAGTTTGCCTTCTTCACCGGCGCGAGCGCCCACCGTGAGCACCAGCGCGTCGAGTTTCTCCTTGAGCTTGAGCGCCTCGCTCTTCTGCGCCTCGCGCTTCTGCCCGGCCAGGCGTTTCTGATGCTCGAACACGCGGAGGTTTCGCGGGTTCGCCTCGACCGCGAGCCCGCGCGGCAGCAGGTAGTTGCGCGCGTAGCCGGCGCGCACCTTGACCACGTCGCCGGTGCGCCCCAGCTCGGCAACGTCCTCGTTTAGGATTACCTGTACGTTCATCGTGATACCCGCCTCTTTTTGCCTTCGCGTCTAGAAAAAATCGCCGAAATTGTCGGCCTCCTGGCTCGGTGGCTTGAGCCGGCGGAAGTCCACCCACAAATCGAACACGCCGACCGCGCATACCAGTGCCGCCAGCACCGGCTGAATCCCGGCGATAAGATAGACCGCCGCGCGCGCAACCCCCGGCATCGCAAGCATCTTGAAGTAAAACGCCATGATCGCGAGTCCCTGGCAGAAGTACACCGCCGCAACGCACAGGAACGCGTCGAGCGCGATCGTGCCGAGCGCAGGCACCGGGATGAACAGCGCGAAACCCGTCGCCAGGAACACCCAGATGAGCCACTCGGGCGTCGACCACTTCGCCAGGTCGCCGAACAACTGATACGTCAGCCGCTGCTTCCCCACCCATCGCCAGAAAAGCGACAGGTTCACCAGCGCCGTCAAAGCCGCCGAGATCGCCGCGAGCGCCGGGCCGAGCCTGATCGTCATGTTGACGATCGCGGCCTGCGTCTCGGCCGGTATCCCCGACTCCATCCCGAAAACCTTGTAGAGGTTTCGCCCGCGGTCCATCCCAGCGTTGAGCGCCTGATGGAGCGTCGCGAGCAGCGCGTCGGGCGAACCCGCGAGCGCAAGCGCGAGCGCCGTCCCCACCGCCACCATCACGGCCGCCGTGACCAGCACGATAAGCTCGAACGGCTGGCGCCGCTCGACCATGTAGGCCATCATTCCGGTCGCAAGCCCGAAGGTCGCCAGGTAGGCAAGCCCCGCAATCGGGCCGGCCGCCACCAGCACCAGCGCCGCAGCAAGCCAGATCGAAACGATCGTCCGGATCATCGGATGGATGCGGCCGACCGCGAAAATCAGGATCGGCGCCGGCGCGAACAGCATCGCGACGCTTCCCGCAATCGGAATCGCCGCCCCGGCAAGGAACAGCGCCGCGGAAAGCGCCGCCGCCCTGACCATCCCGATAATCGCCTTGCGTGTCACCGTCGCCGGCCTTCAGACTCCCAGCGTCGAGAACGGCAGCATCGCGAGCACCCTCGCCCGCTTGATCGCCATCGCAAGCTGCCGCTGATGCCTCGCGCAATTGCCCGACGTGCGGCTTGGAACTATCTTTCCGCCCTCGGTGATGAAGGTCTGCAGGGTGCGCACGTCCTTGTAGTCAACCTTGAGCGACTTGTCGGCGCAGAAACGGCAGACTTTGCGCCGCCCCCCGCCGCGACGGCGCATCGGCCCGCGGCCCTCGCCGCCTCGCTCGCCCTCGCCGCGCGGTCCGCGTGGACCGCGGCTCGGCCCGTGTCCGCTTTCACCGCCGTATTGTTCGGTTTTTTCGTCTTCTGCCATGGTCGAGTTTTTCCACCAATCATAGCATCCACGCGCCCCTGAAACCCGCTCCGATTCAGGGATGCGCCGAATGCGAAAGACTCTATTTGTTCCGCTCTACCGAGCTTGCAACGACTTCGAAGAGCGTCTCAGTCAATCCGGACTGAAGCCGACGCGTAACCTGCCGCACGCTGCCCAGCACCCGCACCTCGTCGCCGGCCTTGAGCTCGCCCGCCAGGCGACCCGCTTCAGCGCCGGTCATCACGACGCCAAACGCCAGTTTCTCGCCCGGGCGTGGGCTGCAATCCACGCCAAGGCGCATAACAATTGTGCCGCGGGGCGTGACGCGAACCGCGGGCTCGCCCACCATCCTGCCCCAGAGCTCAATCCTGTTTCCCGGCACTCTCGGACGTGGAAGGCGCCTCGGCTTCCTCTGACGGCTGCTCGGCCTGCTCCGAAGACGGCTCGGCCGCTTCCTTCCCGGCAGCGGCGCTATGCTCGGCTTCGGCCGCGGCGGCGAGCCGTTGCTGGGCGCGGGCTTCGGCGGCAGCTCTGGCCTCGGCGATACGGCGCTTGCGCGCCTCGACATCCTCGCGGGCCTTGGCGACGTCGGTTTCCTTGTCAACCAGGACCGAGAGATAGCGCAGCACGGCGTCGTGGAGCCTCAGGTTGCGCTCGACCTCGTTCATGACGGCGGCGTCGGCCGCGTAGTCGAGCCTCACGTAGTAGCCTCGCCGTTCACCGTTGATACGGTAGGCGAGGTCCCTGAGGCCCCATTCGTCGGTTTCGATCAGTTCGCCGCCCGAGGCGACGATTCCTTCGAAACGCTTGACGGTTTCCTGGCGTTGTGGTTCGCCCTGGTCCGGGCGGAGAATAAAAATGGTTTCGTAGCGCCTCACGCGCTGTGCGTCCTCCTTACGGATTTAGCCCCCCGCAGGGAGCAAGGAGCGAAAACCAAAAGTTATCATTGAGAGCGTCCGCTCTCAAGCGGGGAGGATGCCGCTGCTGGGGCCGCGAGTCAGGAGACTCGGAGATTCTGACGGCTGATTTATAACCTAGCCCGTGTCTGGAGGGGTCGCGCCCAAGCGGTCCCCGTGAGGCTTGCCCTCGCGGGATGCAGAGGCGCGGGTGCAGGGACCGCAAAAAGTTCCGCCGACATGGGCGAGAGCAAAAATGCGGCTGCTCTTGCGATTGCCGTACGACTTGTTATGAGGGAATCGTACCTCTGAAGGAGGAAATGCCAGGTGGCTAAACCGAAAGCCAGAAAACCTGTTGCAAAAGCCAAAAAGAAGCCGGCTGCCAAGTCCAAGGCCGCCGCCAAGCCCGCAGCAAAACCAACGGTAAAAGCGAAAGCCGTAAAGGCCGCGCCAAAGGCAGCGGCGAAAGCCGCTCCCAAGGCCGCGCCGAAAAAGGCCGCTCCGCAGCGCGCCGCCGCAGCACCCCGCCCCGTCGAGCCGCAGGGACCGAGGGTTCCCGGCTACGACGAACTGCCGGTCAGACCCGGCGCGCCGGCCGGAGCCGCGTGGGGCGTGTTCGGCGACAGCGACGAGGTAGGAACCGTCAACCTGCTGACTCCCGAGCGCGTTCGCGCCGCGGTGCAGTCGGTTCGAAGCGGCAAGGTTTTCGCGCTCAACCTGCCGATCACGATTCCCGATCCGCCGCTTTTCACCCGCCAGGCCCATCGGCACACGATCAAAGTTTTCCCCGCGCCGGCGGAGTTCGTGCTCGACGACTACCTCGACAACTTCTATCCGCAGGCGTCCTCGCAATGGGACGCGCTTGCGCACGTGAAGCATCCGATGTTCGGCGCCTACAACGGCATCCCCGACAACGAGATCACCGGACGCGGCGGCAACCGGCTCGGAATCGACAATCTCGCGCGGCGCGGAATCGCCGGACGCGGCGTGCTTGCCGATATCGGCCGCTACCACAAGCGTCACGGCATCAGGATCGATTTCCTGAGACCGACTTCGATCCCGCTCGAGGATCTCGAAGCCACGCTCGCCGAGCAGAAGACCACGCTTCGCCCGGGCGACATCCTGCTGATCCGTATCGGATGGACCGAATTTTATCTCGGCACAAGCCGCGAGATCCGCGAGGAACTCGCGCGCGAGACGATCGTGCCGGGAATCGAGGGCAGCGCGCGGACCGCGCGATGGCTATGGGACAACCATATTGCAGCCGTCGCGTCCGATTCGCCCGCGCTCGAACCGCTGCCCAAGGGCGAAGGCGAGGATTTCCTGCACTTCCATCTGCTTGCGTTCTTCGGGATGCCGATCGGCGAGATGTGGAACCTCGAAGCGCTTGCCGACGATTGCGCCTCGGACAATCGCTACGAGTTCTTCCTCACCTCGGCGCCGCTCAACGTCCCCGGTGGAGTCGGCTCGCCGCCGAACGCGCTCGCTATCAAGTAGCGCACGACGCGCGGAAACCGGCTCGAAATCGAAGCGAAGGGAGCGGGCATCCGCTCCCTTCGAGCTTTAAGGAAGGACCGCATAGCCGCGAGGATGAAGGTTGAAACGGTGCGAGTGCAATGAGCGCATGAGCGCACGACCTAACCCCTGACCCCTTCCCTGAAGGGAAGGGGGACCGCGCTGGCGAGGGTTCGGCGGCGCGGCGCGAAACGCTTTTACTGGCCCGCGCGCGCCATCGCCTCGGTCGAGAAGAAATTCCGATCGACCGCTCCCATGTTGATATACCAGCATTCCCGCTCGGGCGTGTCGGGCCCGGGCAGATAGCACGTCGTCGCCATCCCGCTCTGCACGTCAACGCTGGAGGCCGCGAGCACGAACTCGCGCTTGAACGGATAGATGGCTACGCGCGCGTCGGGCACCGGCCGATCGCGATAGGTCATGAAATAGATCTGGCTGCGCCAGAGTTCGCCGTTGCGATCGTAGCTGTCAACGTAGGGATTGAACCACGCTTCCGAATCGACATAGACGAGGGTTCGCGATTGAAGCACCGCGCTGATACCGCGGCGCGGCGTGACTTCGATCACGTACAGGCGGCGCATCTCCCAGTCCTCGGGGCACACGGTTGCGCCGCCGTCGGCCGGGCATGGATGCTCCGGCGAATGCACGGCGTGAACGCAGGCGAGCATCCTGCGCTCGCCCAGGAAACGATAGTTGTACTCCTGCGGCTTGGCCGCGAATCCCCCGGTGTGATCCGGATCCCAGGTGCTGAGTCCCGGCGACGAGGAAAGAAACGACTCGTTGATGCGCCTGATGCGCCGGGTCTGCTCGATGAACGCCCACGCGTCGTCGCTCCGGTTCGGATCCCAATAGCGATAGCGCACCCCGCCGTCGCCCTGAGCCTGGTCGGGCGCGATTACCGGGTAGGCGGCCGCACGCCACCATATCCCGCTCTTCTTGAAATCGGGATCGGCCGGGAGCGGCTCGACTTCCGTGCGTCCGATATCGTAGTAGCCCGCCAGATGGCCGGTGACCGAAAACAAAAGCTGGTTCTGCGGCCGGCCCGGATTGAATCGCGCGACCTGGCATTCGAAATAACGCAGATCGAAGTCGTCAGTCGCGATCGGGCGGAAGTCCGAGTTCCACATTATCTTGGTGGCGACGTAGGGATCGTTCAAGTCGATCAGCGGAAACGGCTGTCCGGCGACATAGCCGAGCACGGTGCGATGGTCGTCGGAAAGGCGCACTTGGCCGGAGTACTTTTCGGTGGCCTCCCGGTACGGCTGTGGCCAATCGATACGGCCTGGCCGGACGATTCGCAGCTCCATCCCGTGCCTTACCGCGTAGTAGGCGCCGGGACTGACGAGCATCCTCACCTTGGCTGCGTTGGCCGGCGTGATGAAGTCGCCGGGTTTGGCCTGGGCCGCCGCTTTTGCGGCAAAGCAGACGACCGCCGCAAGAAGAACCAGTGCAGGGAAACGCGGGTACCTGGGCAGGATTCGTGTTTTCAAGAGGAACACATCCTCCTAACCCCCCGGTGAAACCTGTAGCCGAGATCGTGAGCCGAGTCTACTCTTTGAAGGGCGGGAGCTACTTAATGTTGCACAGGCCTAACTGACGTTAGGCGCGGGCGGCGTTTGTCGCGTCTCGGCCGCCTTACATGAGCCGAATCGTCACGGTAACGCTCTAACGCGCCACGCCCGCGTTCGCGAAGCCCGACATCGCGCCGCGTGAGCCTGGTTGTGCGACCTAGCGGTCCTCCTCGAAGCATCCCCGCTCCCGCCCGTGACACGCCTGCGCATCGGCAGGCATCCCGTCGGGGCCGAGCGGGCGCAGCGTCTTAAGGCACGTGTAGCAGGCGGTCGAGCTTTCATCGAAAATTCGCTCGCCCGAAGCGGTGCGAAAATAGGCGCTCTTGGTCCTGAGGTAGAGGCAGTGCGCCGTCTGATTCGGTTGCGCCATCGCTCACGTCTCCTCGATTCCGGCCGCCTTGAGAATCGCGCGGCGGACGAGCACCTTCGCGATCGCGACTTTGTAGGCGTTATCGGAGAGCGGATGGGCGCCGCGAACCGAGGCTTCGCCGGCCGCGCGGGCGCGCTCGGCGTCAAGCGGATGGCCGATAATTTCCTTCTCCGCGTCGGGCGAGCGCCACGGTATCGGCGCGACGGCGCCCAGAACGATTCGCGCATCGTGCACGGTATGCGATCCCGGCGCCCCCACGAGCATCGCGGCCGCGGCGACCAGCGGCCAGTCGAAGCTCTGCTTCTCGCGCGCTTCGAGGTAGGCGCTTTTCGCGCCCGCGGGCGGCGCCGGAAGCTCGACCGCGACGACCACTTCGCCCGGCTCAAGATTGTTTTCGCGCCTGGGATCGACCGTGGGCAGCGTGAAGAACTTCTCCAGTTCGACGCTGCGCTGACCCGACGGACCGACGATTTTCGCGCTCGCGCCGAAGGCGATCAGTGCGGGCGCAAGGTTCGACGGATGAACGATAAACGATGGTCCTCCGCCCAGGATCGCGTGATAGCGGTTGAGACCGCCTGGCGCGTAGCATCGGTCGCCGCCCTTCTTGAGGCAGTGGACGTCGGGATGCCGAAAGTACCAGCATCGCGGGCGCTGCAGCAGGTTTCCACCGACGGTCGCGAGATTTCTTATCTGCGGCGTCGCGGCCTCGCGCGCGGCGTCGGCAACCGCAGTGTAATGCTCGCGGATAAGCGGATGCTCGGCGACTTCGTGAAGCTGCGTGAGCGCGCCGATACGAAGGCCGCCCGCCCGCGATTCGATCCCGCGAAGCTCGGGCAGGTTCTTCAGGTTCACGAGCGTCGCGGGCGCGATTATGTCGAGCTTGAGAAGATCGATAACGTCAACGCCGCCGGCCAGAGCTACGTGTCCCTCGCCCGAAAGAAGCCGCGCCGCGTGGGCCAGATCGGCCGGCGTGATTACTTCGAAGCGGTTCACGCCTTCGTCTCCATCGCCGCCAGCACGCGGTCCGGTGTCATCGGGAGCGAGCGCACCGGCACGCCGATCGCGTCATAGACGGCGCATCCGATTGCAGCCGCCGTCGCGACATGCGCGGGCTCGCCGAAGCCCATCACACCGGTATTGTTGAAGCCGTTGGCCACTTCGACGAAGCGCACGTCGATTTCAGGAACGTCGAGCGGGCCGACCAGCTTATAGTCGTCCATCGTGGGGTTGACCATGATGCCGAGCTGAGGATCCATCCGGCGCGTTTCGAATAGCGCGTAGCCGACGCCCATCAGGACGCCGCCGTTGACCTGGCTGCGCGCAGTGAGCGGATCGATAATCTGGCCCGCGTCGTGCACCGCGACCACCTTGAGCACGCGCACGATTCCAAGTTCGGTATCGACCTCGACTTCGGCGAACTGGCATCCCGCCTGATCCTTTCGGTAGCCCTCGTAATTCGGCACGCGCTCGCCTTCGGCCGAGAGCGAATCGCCGGGAATACGTCGGCACACATCCTCGAATGACATCTTGCGCGAAGGATCGAAGCGGACGCGGATCGTGCCGCCGCGGGCTTCGAGATCGGAGGGTTCGGCGCCCAGAACGGGAGCGGCGAGGCGCAGCAGCTTTTCCTTCAGATGCGCGCAGGCCTGGCGAACGGCAGGCGTGGTGGACGGCGTAGTCATGCTTCCGCCCGAGGGAACCGAGAATGGATAACCCGTGTCGCCGATTTGGCACTCGATGCGCGCGAGTTCGACGCCAAGCTCCTCCGCCGCAACCATCGCGAGGATCGTTCGCGTTCCCGTGCCGATATCCTGGGTCCCGATAACAACCTGGACGCGGCCGTCGCGATAGGCGATCACTTGCGCCTGCGGACCGGAGACTCCGAGCGCATGCCACGCTGCGGAGGCGACGCCGATTCCGCGTTTGAACGGACCGGAGGATTTGGGCGCGGCGCTCTTCTCCTTCCATCCAAAGAGTTTCGCGCCGATATCGAATTCGAGCGCGCGCACCGGGTTTGAATTGTTCAGGCGGCGGAACTCGAGCCGATCGAGCGAAAGCTTTCGCGCAAGCTCGTCCATCGCAAGCTCCAGCGCGAAGCATCCCTGCGGCCATCCGGGCGCCCGCATCGGCGACGATGGCCCGGTGTTCATGAAGACGTTGGTTTCCTCGGTTCGGAGGTTCGGCGAATGGTAGAGCGAGAGGAACGGTCCCGCGCTGCCAGAGCCGGCGCCAATTCCGCCGCTTCCGTGCTGAACGAGTTCAATCGCCGTCAGCTTGCCGCCGCGATCGGCGCCAAGCCGCACCTTCTGGAGCGAGTCGGGCCGGTTGCCGGTCGCCAGATGCTCGCCCTCGCGCGTCAGCATCACCTTGACCGGCGCGCGTGCCTCGCGCGCCAGGCGCGCAGCGATCACGGTTTCGGGCTTGGCTCCGAACTTGGAGCCGAAACCGCCGCCGAGATACTCGGTGATCACGCGGACCTTGTTGTGGGGCAGGCTGAAGTAAACCGCGAGGTCGTCGCGCACCGTGAAGATTCCCTGGCTAGAGGACCAGACGGTCAGCTCGTCGCCGTCCCATTCGGCGACGGAACCGTGAACTTCAAGCGACACATGAGTTTGTACCGGGGTCGCGTAAACCGCCTCGTGAACCGCTGCCGCCGCGGCGAGCCCGCGTTTTATGTCGCCGTGCTCGTTGACGGTGGGGCGCTGCACGTTCGACCCATTTTCGAAAACCGACACCGCTCCGGGCATCATCGCCATATCGAGATCGACCACGAACGGCAGTTCCTCGTATTCGACCTTGATCAGGCGAAGCGCGTCGAGCGCGGTTTCATAGTCGATTGCGGCGACGGCGGCGACCTCCTGCCCGGCGAAACGCGCGACAGTGTCGTCCATCCGGATTGCCGCGCGCACGCCGCTCAGACGCCGCGCGCGGGAGAGATCAACGCTCTTGATACGAGCGTGAGGATACGGGCTTCGCAGGATCGCGCCATAGAGCATCCCGGGCAGCGAGATATCGTACGTGTATCGCGCAGCGCCGGTCGCCTTGAGCGCGCCGTCAACGCGCGGAGTCGGCTTTCCGACAATTTCGAATCGCTCGCCCCATTGCCACGGCGTCGGTTCATCGTCGGGAATTACGACCGTGACCGGCTGCAGATGGCCTTCGAAGCCTAGGTTGAGTGTCACTCGGCGCGACATCAGGATTCTCCCGCACCGCCGCCGCGGGTGTCACGAGCAACCGAAAGCGCGGCTGCGAAGACATGAGGATAAGTGCCGCATCGGCATATGTTGCCGGCCACGGCCCGCTTCACATCTTCAAGGTTCGCTTTAGGATTTGACGCAAGCGCCGCCGCGAGCGACATCACCATCCCGGGCGTGCAGAAACCGCATTGGGCTCCGTCATGCTCTACGAACGCGCCAAAGAGCCCCGTCTTATCCCCCTTTATGCGGATCTTTTCGATAGTCGTAATCTCGTGCCCGCGCGCATCGATTGCGAGGATCATGCACGACGTGACCGGTTTCCCGTCGAGATGGACGGTGCAGGCGCCGCACGCGCCGCGATCGCATACGAGCTTCGTGCCGGTCAGATTCAGATGATCGCGGAGCGCGCGAAGCAGGGTCTCGCGCGGCTCGACGGTTACGCGCCTTACCTCGCCGTTTATCTTGAGTTCGATCGTCTGAGCGTCAGGGCCGAGCCGCTCGACGATACCCTCCTGCGCGCCGGACGAAGTTGCAGCGCCGGCGTCGGCGCCGGGCGTGCGAACCAGCCCGGATGCGGCCGCGAGCGCGCCCGCGCCCTTGATAAACGAGCGGCGGCTTATCGATCGGGAATTCGGCGGCTTGTGCTCATCGTGCTTCATTGTTGCGGCGACGCCTCGCGCTCCTGCGACTCTACAGCGGGAGCTCCGGAACGTTGGAGCGTGGTAACGGCCGCCAATATCAGCGCAAAAATTCCAAGCCCTGCTACCAGGGAGAAACCGGCGGTCTTAAGGAAGTAAACTACCGCAAGAAAAATCTTGTCAAGGACAATTCCCGTCCCGTATCCGAAATGTCCCGTGAGCCAATCGCTGACCGGGCCGCCCTGCCCGTCCGCTCCAATCCTGGCAAGCCGTGCCGACACGTTGGCAACCGGTATCAGCAATAGCGCGCATATCGCGAGGCTCCATCCGAGCGCAACCGGGCGCAGACGGTGCTCGATGAACCGCGCGGCGAGCCGTATCGCGATGAGCATCCCGAGCGCGGCCGCCGAGCACTTCATGATGAGAAATTCGTTTGTGTCCCACCATGCGCCGAGCGGCGGATCGACGTAGCGCACCGCGATCTGCGCGCCGCTGCCGTAGCTCAACGTCGCGATCACGCCGGCCAGTATCGAGAGCGCCGTCAGTATCCTGATTAGCCTGCGCATCGCGGCGAGCCTCGCAAAAATCTAATGTATCCCTGCAAGTATTATCCCGCCCGAAGCACGCGTCAGACCGAGTGAAAGATAAACGATAATCAGCACCAGCGCACCGACCGTAAGCCCGACCTTGCGAAACCTCTGTTGAAGAGCGGGAAGCGACGGGTCGGGGCCGTTCGCCGAAATTCTCCAGATTTTTGTTCCGAGGCTCCCGTATTGGTAAACGGCGAGCACAATTACCACCGCGACCAGTACGAGCTTGATCGCGAGCAGAAGCGTGACCACGCCCAGAAACATCAGGTTGCCGAGGCCGGTCAGAACCAGCACGCCGAGCGCCCCGAGAACGATCGTTCCAAGCCGCCGCACGATCCGGCGCGAAACCCTGAGCCGGTCCGCGGGAGCGAGTTCTTCCCCAAGGATTGGGGCGAGCGCGAAAGTGCTGAACAGCGAGCCGCCAAGCGCGACGATTACCGCAGTCACGTGAATGAACAGGACAAGCATCCGCCAGGTCAGCATCACGAGGCTTGTATCGCCCGGCGGGGCAGGCGGGCAAGCCCGACTCGCGCGCTATCGGCCG
>JAJYMR010000199.1 GCA_021786815.1 Deltaproteobacteria bacterium | reverse complement strand
ATCGCCGCGATGGGACCGGAGAGTGTGGAACCTGCAGGTCACCAATGCAAGCGAGCACACGATCGAGCTTCGCGCCCTGATGAGCGCGGCGGATTCGGGAACCGCGTGGGACCTGAGATGCGAGGTGCGGGAAAAGCTCGTCGAATTCATCCAGAAGAGCTACCCGCAATGCCTGCCCAAAGCGCGCGGTGAAATCGGCGAGCTTCGCGCGCGCGTGCTTGCGCCTGAAGCGCAGGGCGCGGACGGTCCGCCAATCGGCCACGGGCACGGCGCCTGAGCGTGTCCGCCGCTTCTACTCCATCGCGTGCGGATAGTTCTTCCAGTCCTCGGGATCATGGCTGACCCATAGCCGCGCAAGGCCGAGATCCTGGATGCGCCTGAGCCGTTTTATCGATTCCGCCGCTTCGTTCGGGTCGTAATCGGTCGGCATCGGCGCGAGCGTCGTCAACTGGCGGCGGATATGTACCGTGTCGCCGGTCAGCACCACCGGCGGCGAATGCCGAAGCCGCACGAACAGGGAACATTCGCCCGGCGTGTGTCCGACGGTCCGAAGCATCTGCAGGCTTCCGTCGCCGAAAATATCGGTGTCTTGCGTCACTTCCTGCCAGTCGAAGCCGCGCGTGGGCAGGATGTCGCCGAGGATGAACGCGGGGCGAAGCCGCGGCTCGGGCCAGTAGGCGTGCGCAAGTTCGCCCTTCACGATGAAAAATTTCGCATCGGGAAAGAGAGCGAGACCGCCGGCGTGGTCGAGATGCAGATGCGATACGACAACGCACTTCACGTCGGCGGGATTATAGCCGTGCTCGCGGAGCTGGTTGTCGACCGTGAGATTGCGCGAGAAACGGACGTTCAGAAACTTCGCGGCGCGTCCCCAATACTGGTCGGGATTCTCGGCGACCTGCGGGTTGACGCCGGTGTCGAACAGCACCAGGCCCTTGGGATGCTCGACGACGAACGAGGGGACCGGAAGGTCGATCATCACGTCACGCCCGCCGAGCATCAGGTCCGATTCCTTCATCGAGAGCATCGCGCCCGGCAACGCGACGAGCCTGGTGGCCGCACCGTTTTCCATTGGCAGATTCCTCCGCGCCCGATACTCACGCCGGATATTTCCCGCGTCAAGCGCGGGCGCGCTAAACGAAATCGACCGCCGCTGTCTTCCTCACGGGAGGTGCATATTGAATCAAGCTATCTCAATGAGATATTCAAAAAGAATCCCATGGAATCCATCTCTTTGAAACTGCCCGAGGAATTGCTCGAAAGCAGCGACCGCTGCGCGAAAGCGATGGGTATCCCGCGCGCCGAATATATCCGCCGTGCTATCGAGCGGATGAACCGCGAGGCCGAGGCCAAGGCGCGCGCGGAGCGGATGGCGCGGGCCTCGCGCAAGGTCCGGCGCGAAAGCATGCGGGTGAACGCCGAGTTCGCCGCCGTTGAGCGCGATCCCGATGCCTGAGCGAGGCGAGGTCTGGCTCGCGAATCTTAATCCGCGCCGAGGCACGGAGCCGGGCAAGACCCTCCCGGTGCTGATCGTGCAGGCGCAGGCGCTTATCGACGCGGGTCATCCCTCGACTCTGATGGTGCCTTTGAGCACCAACCTCATCGACGACGCGGAACCCCTGCGCATCCGCCTTGGCGCCCAGGCGTCGCTCAGGCGCGACTCCGATCTGCTCATCGACCAACTGCGCGCGATCGACAATCGCCGCCTCGTCCAGGGGCCGCTTGCGCGGCTCGACGGACCGGCGATGGATCGCGTCGCCGCGGCGCTGCGCGAAGTGCTCGATCTTGGCTGACTCAGCCGGTACTCCTGCTCGATGGTTCGCCGGATATTTCCCGCGTCAAGCGCGGGCGCGCTAAGCTTTGCCAGCAATGGACCTGCGCGAAGGCGAAAAGCGGTTCGAGGAAGGCGTCGAGCTTTTCAACGCCGGCCGGTTCTTCGAATGCCACGAGGCGTGGGAGGAAGTGTGGAAGCACCGCGTCGGAGCGGAAAAGTTGTTTTTGCAGGGGATGATCCAGGCATCGGCGGCGCTCCTGCACGTCGAGCGCGGTAATCGCACCGGAGCCGAATCGTTATACGCCAAGGCTCGCGCGAAACTGGATCGATTTCCTGACGACTACATGGGACTTGCGCTCGGCGAGTTTCGCACCGCGATGCGCCAATTCTTCGCAAAGGCGCTCGACGCGAAAAGCGCCGAATCCCTCCATGCGCCGCCAAAACTGCGCCGAATTTGTCACTGACGCGGCACCGTCGCCGACAACGAGCGAGGCTGCCGAGACTTTCCCGCCGCGCGACCGCTTGACCGCCGTTTATGGTTCCCCTTCCTTTCAGGGAAGGGGTCAGGGGTTAGGTGCGATGTTCGATGAACCGGTGGGCGAATCGACGGGAAGTGTGAGGCCCCCCGGGCCGCGTGGCCTAGAAGGGGATGTCTTCGTCGTCCATCGGGGCGGGTTCTTCGCCCGTGCCTGCGGCCATCCCGCCGCCGAATTCCGGCGCTTCCTCAGTCGCGGCTCCGGCCCGGCCGCCGAGGAACTGCACGCGCAGCGCGACAATCTCGGTGCGCGAGCGCTTGCCGCTTCCGTCCTTCGCTTCCCATTGACGGGTCGTCAGCCGCCCCTCGACGTACACCTGGCGGCCCTTCTTGAGGTACTGGCCGCAGAGTTCGGCCTGTTTGCCGTAGACGACCACGTTATGCCATTCGGTCTGGTCCTTCATCTGGCCGTCGCGTCCCTTGAAGCGCTCGGTTGTGGCGACGGAGAACGACGCGACTGTCTGGCCGGACGGCAGATAGCGAATCTCGGGGTCCCGGCCCAGATTACCGACCAATATCACTTTATTTACGGACATCGTTCGCCACCTTTTGAGCGAAGCTATCCCCCGCCGGGCACCAACGCAAGCAAGCGGCCTGTGGAAAACCCATGCGCAGCCAGCGGTTGTCAGGATTTGGAGCGGGTTGCGGACCGCGCAAGGTCGCCTTTCGTGGGTGCGGGGCAGCCGATATAATCCAAATGCGGTTTGCGGAGGCAGGTTGTCAGGCGATGGGGGCAGGAAATACCGCATCCACGTCCGTCAGGATCGTCGCGCTCGGAGGGTTGGGCGAAATTGGGCTCAACCTGATGGTGCTGGAGTGCGCGGGGCGCGGGCTGGTGGTGGATTGCGGCGTGATGTTCCCGGAGGATCGCCTGCTTGGAAGCGGTGTTTATATTCCCGAACTCTCCTGGCTCTTGGAAAGCAAGCTCACCCTCGAAGCTGTCGTCCTGACCCACGCGCATGAGGACCATATCGGCGCGCTGCCTCATCTTTTGCGTCGTTTCCCGATTCCGGTTTACGGCACCGGCCTGACGCTTGCGTTCGCGCGCCGGCGTCTTGAGGACGCCGGCCTCGGCGAGTCGGCCGATTTGCGCCCGCTTGCGCCCGCTGGGCGCTTCCAGGCAGGGCCGTTCGAGGTCGAGGCGATTCGCGTAACCCATTCGACGCCGGATTCGCTCGCGCTCGCGATACGAACTCCCGCCGGCACTATCGTTCATACGGGCGATTTCAAGATCGACGAGGCGCCGGTTGACGGCCAGCATTTCGACACGGCGCGTTTCGCGGCTCTCGGCGAAGAGGGCGTCCGGCTCTTGCTTTCCGATTCGACCAACGTCGAACGCGAGGGCCGTTCCGGCTCCGAAAGCTCGCTCAGGCCGGTTCTCCGCTCGCTCGTTACGCGCACGCGAAAGCGCTTTTTCCTGTCGGCGTTTTCCTCGCATATCCATCGGATTCGCCAGGTCGCGGAAGTCTCGCGCGAGATGGGCCGGCGGGTCGTGCCGCTCGGGCGCAGGATGGCCGAGAGCGTGCGGCTCGGGCTCGAAACCGGCCAGTTGGCATTTCCGCCCGGTACTTTTCTGGAGCCGGAGGAAGCCGAGTTCCTCGAACCGCATCGCGTGGCCTTCCTGACCAGCGGAAGCCAGGGCGAGCCGCTTTCCGCACTGGCCCGGCTTGCGACCGATACGCATCCGCGGCTTCGTATCGAGCCGGGCGACACCGTGGTGCTCTCTTCGCGGTTCATCCCGGGCAACGAGCGGACGATCAACACGCTTGTGAACCATTTCTACAAGCTCGGCGCCGAGGTCTTTTACGGCGCGGTCGCGCCGGTGCACGTCTCGGGTCATGCGAGCCGCGACGAACTCGCCGAAATGATTCGGCTCACGCGCCCGCAGTTTTTTGTGCCGGTTCACGGCGAGTATCGTCATCTGAGCCGCCATGTCGCGCTCGCCGTGGAAGCCGGCATTCCAGAGCGCGATTGCTTCCTGCTCGAAGACGGCGATTCGCTGACGATAACCGCGTCGGAGGCGTATCGGAGCCGTCCCGCGATGGCGGGCCGGATCCTGTTCGAGGGCGGCGAACTCGAGGACGCGGCGCTGCTCGACGAGCGCAGGACGCTTGCGCACGACGGAACCGTGATAGCGGTGCTCGCGGTCTCGACGAGCACGGGAATGATCGTCGCGGGTCCCGACCTGGTTTCGCGCGGCCTGGTCAGCGGTGACGGCACTTCGGCCCATATGCGTGCCGCGCGCGAGGAACTGAGGGCGCGGCTTGCCGCGATGGAGACGCCGCTTCGCGCTGCCGACACGCGGCTCAGAGACGAGGTCGTGCGCACGCTTCGCCGCTATTTCATCGATGCGGTCGGCAAACGGCCGTTTGTCATTCCCCATATAATGGAGGTCCCGTAACCGCCATCGCACGCCAATTGAAAGTCCCAAGCGAGCCACCCGCGCCACCGGTCGCCGTGGAATCGGAGCCGGTCGAAGGCGCAAGCCGGATTGCGACCGAGCTTTGCGCGCTCGCATTGTTCGTGCTGGCGGCGTACGCCGCAGTCAGCCTTGCTTCGTTTCATCTCGGGCACCGTCCTAACTACGGCGGCCCGGTGGGAAGCTGGATTGCTGGCGCGATGGCCTCGGCGTTCGGCTACGAATCGTACGTGTTCATCGTGCTCGTTTGCGTGCTTGCGGCACGTATCTGGAGTGCGCCCGACTGGAAGACGCTCGTGCGGGAATGCCTGGGCGGCGGACTCGTGATGGTCGCGCTTGGGACCGGGCTCGGGCTATGGAGCGAAGGCGACCCGTCGATGGCCGGCGCGGTCGGCTCGGCCGCGGCTGGCGCGCTGATAGCGTGGCTCAACGTGGGCGGCGGCTATCTCGCAGTCGGCTTCACGATGATCTGCGGGCTTGCACTCGCCTTCAGGCGTGCGCCAACCGACCTGGCAAGCGTTGCGGCGCGCGGCCTCAAGGTCAGGCGCGATGACGCGAATCCTGAGGACAGCGTTGTATCAGGGCAGCAGGATGACGCGGCACCTGCCGCGGATACGCCTGCGGCTTCGGGCGCACGCAAGGTCGGCCTCAAGGTCCGGCGAATCGAGGCACGTGAAGCGCCGGCGCGCGAACGCAAAGCCTCGGCCGATTCCGGCGCGCGTAGCAAAGGAGCCTACAAACTTCCGCCGCTTACGCTGCTCGACGCGCCGCCCGCCGAGCACGCGCAAATCGACGAGGCCGCTCTCGAGCGCAGCGCGCGGGTGCTCGAGCAGAAGCTTGCCGACTTCGGGGTGGAAGGGCACGTCGTCGAGGTGCAGCCGGGTCCCGTCGTCACGATGTACAAGTTCGAGCCGGGCTCGGGCGTAAAGGTGAGCCAGATCGTGAACCTGGCCGACGACCTTTCGATGGCGCTTCGGGCGGCGGCGGTGCGAATCCAGGCGCCGGTGCCGGGCGAGGCTGTGGTCGGGATCGAGGTTCCCAATCGCAAGCGCGAGCGCGTCTATCTCCGCGAGATTCTCGAGTCGGAGGAATTCGCCTCCAATCAGAGCCAGCTTACAGTTGCGCTCGGCAAGGATATCGCGGGCCGTCCGACGGCCGCCGACCTCGCCAAAATGCCCCATCTGCTGATCGCCGGCGCGACCGGAACCGGAAAGTCCGTGTCGCTGCACACGATGATCGCGGCGATCCTGTTCAATGCGACCGCGGACGACGCGCGCTTCATCCTGATCGACCCCAAGATGCTCGAACTGTCGGTCTACGAGAACATCCCGCATCTGCTGGTTCCGGTCGTGGTCGAGCCGACCAAGGCGGCTTCGGCTCTGCTTTGGGCGACGCAGGAGATGGAGAGCCGGTACTTCAAGATGCGCGACCTGGGCGTGCGCAATATCGACGGCTACAACCGCCTGCTTTCATCCAAGGCGCCAATCGTCGAACTCAAGCCCGCGAACCAGATTGGCGAGGGCGCACCCGAAACAGCTGATGCTCCCGCGAAAATCGAGCATCGCAAGCTGCCCAAAATCGTCATCATAATCGACGAGCTTGCCGACCTGCTGCTGAGCGAGGGCAAAACCGTCGAACGCGATATCACGCGCCTTGCGCAGAAGGCGCGCGCTGCCGGAATCCATCTCATCCTTGCCACTCAGCGTCCCTCGGTGGACGTTATCACCGGCCTTATCAAGGCCAATCTGCCCGCGAGGATTTCCTTCCAGGTGACTTCGCGCGTCGATTCGCGCACCATCCTGGACTCGATCGGCTCCGAGCGGCTGCTCGGAGCGGGCGACATGCTGTTCATGCCGCCCGGGACCGCGAAACTCCAGCGCCTGCACGGCCCATTTGTCTCGGAGCAGGAGATCCGCAAGGTCGTCGAATTCCTGCGCGCGCAGGGTGCGCCCGAGTACCAGATGGAAATCCTCGAGACGCGGCCCGCGTCCGAGGAGGGTGGCGAAGGTGCCGACGAAAAGGACGAGATGTACGACGAGGCGGTGAGGATAGTGACGGAGACCGGCCAGGCTTCGATCTCGATGATCCAGCGGCGGCTCAGGGTCGGGTACAATCGGGCGGCGCGGATGGTCGAGCAGATGGAACGCGAAGGCCTGGTGATGCCGGCGGACGGCGCACGTCCGCGCGAAGTTCGCCAATTGAGAAGCGTACGCTAAAATATCGGTGTCTACTCCATTGTCCATCGCGTGAAGCACGGCTTCTCCGGGTTCGTCCAATTACACGGCGAAAGACCGAACGCGCAGGCAGGTAACTTGAGAAATCGTGGGATACTTCTGACGGCCGCTTTTGTACTCGCGGCGCTTGGGTTTGCCGCACCGATGACGGCCGAGGCGGCGCCGAGCGCTTCAACGCCGAGCCTTGCCGCTATCGTGGAGCGCCTGCAGAAGCATTACGACCAGACCGCGACGTTCAGCGCGAAATTCAGCGAAGAGATAAACCCGGTCGGCGGGATGAAGCGCGAACGCAGCGGCGTGGTCTACTATCAGCGGCCGGGCCGGATGCGATGGGAGTTCGCGGCGCCTGAAAAAGACCTTATCGTGAGCAACGGGGCGAAGCTTTACAGCTATCAGCCCGACCTCAACCAGGTGGTCGAGATGCCGGTGAAGGACGCGTTTCGCTCTTCGGCGGCGACCGCGTTTCTGCTCGGGATGGGCAACCTGAAACGCGACTTCAAGGCCTCGATTCCAGCCGACGCGCCGTCGAGCGGGCTGCTCCGTCTGAAACTCGTGCCCAGGAGCGGCGGCGAGGCGATCGAGCTTGGGCTGGACCCGAAGACCTACGATATCGTGGCGTTGAGGCTCGCCGACCAGCTTGGAAACGTGACCTCGCTCAGGTTCAGCGACATTCGCACCGGGCTTGCGCTCGAACCGGGTCTGTTCGCCTTTACGGCTCCGGCCGGCGCCGACGTGGTGGAGGCCCCTTCGAACCCGTGATGGCGGCAAGCTGGGCTTCCACCGCGAGCATAAGGAGGTTCTCGTCATGCCCCGATTGCCTCGGGTGTTTTTGACGAGTAGAGATATAGCCCCGATTCTCTGGTGAGTGATGGAAAAGGTTCATCTCCTAAGCCTCGGATGCCCCAAGAATCTCGCGGATAGCGAGTTGATTCTTGGCGCGCTCACGGGCGCCGGGTTCGAGCTTACGCTCGACCCGGAGGACGCACAGGTTTTGGTGGTGAACACCTGCTCGTTTATCGAGGCGGCCAAAAAGGAGTCCCTCGACGCAATCCTGGAAGCCGCGGAGGTGAAGAAGCGGGGCGCCAACCGGCGCCTGGTGGTCGCGGGATGCCTCGCGCAGAGGTACGGCGCGGAGCTGAGAGAACAGATGCCGGAAGTCGATATTTTTGTCGGGACCGGGAATTTTCTCGACCTTCCCGAGCTTCTGCGCCGCACCGAGCGGCCCGAGACGCGGCCCATCCCGTACGCCGGCTCGGCCCATCTTCTGCCCGCGGCGAGCATGGCGCGGGTCAGGAGCGGCGATTTCTTCACCTCTTACTTGAAGATTTCCGAGGGATGCAATCACAAGTGCGCGTTCTGCATCATCCCGGCGATCCGCGGACGGCACGAAAGCCGCCCGCTCGCTGACGTGGTGCGGGAGGCGCGGATGCTGGTTGATTCGGGCGCGCGAGAACTCAACCTGATAGCCCAGGATTTGACCGCTTACGGCCGCGATCTCGCGCCGCGCACGTCGCTTGCCGCGCTGCTCGAGGAACTCGACCGCGTCGAGGGCGTGCGATGGATTCGGCTGCTCTATTGCTATCCGAATTTCGTGACCGACGAGCTGCTGGGCGCGATCGCGTCGCTGCCGAGCGTCGTCCCGTACATCGACATGCCGCTTCAGCACGCCGACGACGCGGTGCTGCGCGCGATGAGACGGGAGCGATCGTCGGGGGCCTTGCGCAAACTGCTCGACAGGATTAGGAAACGCGTTCCCGGAGTCACGCTCAGGACGTCATTTATCGTGGGCTTTCCTGGCGAGACTGACGAGGCGTTCGGGCGGCTCGTGGATTTCGTTCGCGAGCAGCAGTTCGAAAGGGTGGGAGTGTTCACGTATTCACGCGAGGAAAATACCGCGGCCTTCGGCCTTGCGGCGCAGGTGCCCGAGCGCGTCAAACGCGAGCGGCGCGCCGCGCTGATGGAGGCGCAGGCCGAAATATCACTCAGGAAGAACCGCGACCTTATCGGGCGCGAAATGGAAGTATTGGTTGAGGGTACGGTGCCGGGGCGCGCCGCGCGTCTGCGCGGACGTATCGCCGCCCAGGCTCCGGAAATCGACGGTGCAGTCTTCTTCAAGGGAGAGGCGGAGCCCGGCGAATTCGTACGCGTTCGCGTAAAGCAGGCCCTGACCTACGACCTGCGCGGGGAGATGGTCGCTGCCGACATTGGACAGGAGAAGATGGCTAGTCATGCCTAAAAAAGCCGCCGGCACGAGCCGAAAGAAATTCCTGACTCACATGCGCGAGCATCTGCAGGAGATGAAGGACAAGCTGCTCGCCGAGATGGACTCCGAACTCAAAGCCGAGCGCGAGGGCAATAAGGACGAGGGTCTTGATACCTACGATCTCGCCTCTGAGGAGCGCGATCGCGAAATCAATTTCATCCTCTCGGATCGCGGGCGGGTGAAGGTCAAGCAGATCAACGAAGCGCTCGAGCGGCTTGCCGACAACAGCTACGGGATTTGCGAGTCGTGCGGGCTTGAGATCGCCGAGGAACGGCTGGAAGCGATGCCGTTTACGCGGCTTTGCCGCGATTGCCAGCAGGATCAGGAGCGCGAGGCGCGAAGCCAGCGCCGTTTCGAGGACGAGCGCAACGTCTATCGCAAGCTTGGCTCGACCGACGGCGACGAAGAGGGAGCGTAGGCCCGCCGGAGAGTCCCGCAGGCGCCTTCGTCACGGGATTACGCCGCGTTCCTTGAGCGCGGCAATCCGCTCCCAGCTCAGGCCGAGTTCGAGCAGGATCTCCTCGGAATGCTGGCCGAGTTCGGGCGCGGGCGCCTCGATCGACCATCGATCGCGCCCGAAATCCACCGGCGTGGCGACCATCTCGGCTTCGCCGCCGGGCGTCGGAACCTTGACGAACACCCCGGCTTCGCGCGCCTGAGGGTCTCGCGCGAATTCCTCGGTCGTTTGCACCGGCGCCCACCACACGTTTTCGCGGTCGAAGATCGGACCCCATTCGGCAAGCGCGCGCCGCGTCAGGACGGTGTCGAGCAGATCGACCAGCGCGCTCGCGTTCTCCCGCCGCGCCGCCATCGTGGCGAACCGTGGATCCTCCGCGAGTTCGGGCTTTCCGATCGCGCGCAGCAGATCCGGCCACATCCGGTCGCCCTGCAGCCCGAGCAGCCAGAACCATCGGCCCTCGCGGTCGTGATAGCAGGTGATCATCGGGTTCGGGCCCGTGTGACGGGTGGCAGGCACCGCCGGCATCCCGAGACGAAGCTGGATGTTCAGGTCCCATCCGATGAAATATCCGCCCACGCGCAGTAGCGACGTTTCGACCTTCTGACCTTCGCCCGAGCGCTCGCGCGCAAGCAGCGCGGCGCAGATTGCGCCTGTGGCGGTCAGCGCTGTGGTATGATCGCCCATCGCACCCCGTTGCGAGGCCGGCTCCTGTCCGGATGGCGTCAGCGTGGAGACAACCGCTGCCCGCGACCAGAAGGCGCCGACGTCATACGCCGCGCGATCGCGATCCGCGCCTTTCGGTCCGTAGCCGCTCACCTGGCAGTAAACCAGGCGCGGATTCATCCGATGGAGCTTCTCGTAGCCGAGATCCAAATCTTCGAGCGCGCGGGCGCGCAGGTTGGTGAGAAACACGTCGGCGCGCGAGAGCAGTTCGAGCAGGATGTCGCGGCCCTCGGCAGTCTGGAGATTAAGCGCGATGCTTCGCTTGCCGCGATTGTCGAGTTCAAACGGAGGATTGATCGGAACGTCCATCCCAACCCCTTTAAGGAAAAGACCGCGAAACGGATCGCCGTCGGGGGGTTCGATCTTGACGACCTCCGCGCCCCAGTCGGCCATGATTCCGCCGGCGGCCGGCGCGGCGACCCAGAAGCCGAGTTCGACCACACGGATTCCCTTGAGCGGACCAGACATCATGAACCTCCGATTGCTTCGCGATTACGGTTCTGGCAACGATGCGAAGCCAAGTAATAGCACGGCGAGCGGCCGATGCCGCAAACAGGATGGCGCCGATCAGGGAATGCGGGCGATGGCTTTACCGAGTCGCGTAAACATAGCATCCTAACCACGGCGCCGGAGCAGCCGAAGGTTGCTCCGGCGGCCGCTACGGGGGGAACAGGCGGCGCGAATTTTAGATGAGGATTTTCGGCGAACTTCAGGACGGTGACCGCGTTGAGGCGGACGCGGCACGCGCAAGGCTCAACCTTGCGTCCGTGAAATCGCTTCTGGCGGTTGCGAGCCCCAAGGGCGGCAGCGGCAAGAGCGCTCTCACAGTCAATCTTGCCGCGACGCTTGCGAGCGCCGGCCGGAAGGTCGGCATCGTGGACGCCGACTTGAACGCGCCGAGTGTCACCGCGATGCTCGGGGTCAAGGTTCCGCGCTACCTGCCGATGACGGAAGGGATCGAGCCGGTGTCGGGCCCGCTCGGAATACGCGTTGTCAGCGGCGAGTTTTTGCCCGAGGTCCAGCCGCCTCCGCCGATAAGCTTCGTCGAGCTTGCGGACACGCGCGCCGAACCTGCGCGCGAGCCGCTTGAAGCGAGCCACGGCGGCGCGCTTGCCCGGATGCTCGCGCAGACGCGGTTCGGCAATCTCGATTTGCTCGTGGTCGATCTCGCGCCCGGATTCGACCGCCTTCATCGGCTTGCGAGCGTGATCATGCCGACGGGGGTGCTGCTCGTGACGCGGGCTTCGGGCGAGGACGCGCGCGGCCTTGAGCGGATCCTTGCGGCGCGCGAGCGGCTAGGGCTTCCGCTCCTCGGTGTGGTCGAGAACATGGTGGGTTTCAACTGCGTCAACTGCCGCTCGGTCAGGCCGTTGTTTCCAGAGGGTCAGGTTTCGCGAGTCGCGCGCGCGGCCGGAATCGAGATCGTCGCGCGCCTGCCGTTCGACCCGCGATTTGCGGAGTCGACGGAGCGCGGCCGCGTGTTCGTGCAGGAATATGCCGACCAGCCGATTGCGAAGCAGATAGTCCAGATGGCGCGCCGGGTCGACGCGCTGATAAACGCGCGTGCAGCCGAAGTGCGCGATCCGATTGTTCTGTCGGACGCCATCGAGGAAACCTCGGGCTAGCCGCGCGAGGCAGTGATTCGCGAGTCCCCCGGCCCCGGGCCGATGAGATCGAGCTTGAGAGCTTTTACGAGTTCCTCACGAATCTGTGCCGAGTCCAATTGCCCCCACCTTCAGCCGCGTTTGGTACTACAAAGCTTCTATTAATCGCCGGCAAGCGCTCAGTCTAGAAGGTCTGGCGTGAAGCAGATTGCATGCGGCCGGATGTAATGCGGCGCAATCTTTCGCCCGGTGCTCTTTAATACCAGCTCTTGCCGGCTGTGTCCGCGAATCCTTCTGATATCGTCGAAGCGAAAGATGGTGCGCTTGCCATCGATATCAACGCGTCGCAGAGTGCCCCAGTACAGGAGTTTGCTGGTGTCGTAAGCCGCGTCGGAAAGAATCACCGGCATCCTGGCGCCAATCTCGCACGCATCGTTGAACGGCACATTTCCCGTCTTCCACAGGTTTCCTTCGGACGCCTCGCCACAACCTTGCGCAGCGAACTGCTTGAGCTTCTTGCCTTCGATGATTGTGGAAACGCAGAACTTGTACAGACCGTCTCGCACGATGGTCCCCCCTCCAGCGTTCATCAATCAGCTTATTGTTGTGCGAAAAGCCGGCGCATCGCCTCCCCGACCGTCGGCTTCACGGTTTCGAGAAGATATTTGTCCCGAGGCCCGTTGCCCCAGCCCAGGTGATTTGGCGTGGATGGATGCGTGAACTTGAGCAAAAGCGCCTTCGTGCCACTTATGGGAATCTCTTCGATTCCTGCAATTCCCTTCTCCACGTTCCGGCAGATACCGGCGTCCCTCATCGACTTTGCCATCCCTTGGCTGATCACCAAGTTGGGCTCGAATGCGCGGAACGGTTCCACAGTCGCCCCTTTTTTGCGGTTCGCCGGCGTGTTCCGCCGCTATCTCTGTTAAC
>JAJYMR010000356.1 GCA_021786815.1 Deltaproteobacteria bacterium | reverse complement strand
GTCGAAAAAACCGGTGGTGAATGAGCCGATGCAAAAGCCTCAACCGCTCCCGCGCGGCGCCGCTCTGCTTCCTCTTGGTGCGTGGATTCTATACAGCGTTTTTGCGCTGCGTGCTCGATGGATCGCGGCGACGGTTGCGGGAGTCGCGCTTCACCTGTTGTTTGCAGCGTTCGAGCGCCGGCGCGCGGCCAGCCTCAACTTCCAGATCTTACCGCACTGGGCTTCTTCGTCTTTGGACTGGTCGCGACGATTGTGGCGGGACCAGGGCTTTTCCAGCGTTACAGCCTTGTCATCCTGTGGCTGGCTTTCACGGCGACCGGATGGGGTTCGATGGTGCTCGGGGCGCCATTCGCGCTTCAGTATGCGCGCGAGTCCGCGCCGCCGGAGTCGCGGGATGCGCTGCTTATGTGGCAGGCCTGCCGGTTCATTACGGGTCTGGTGCTGCATCTTTACCGCGAATCTCGCGATCGTTCTTCTCAGCGCGGCCACGGGCCATCCGCTGCTCATCGGCTCGCTGGCGCCGCTTGGCTCAGTTACTTTCGGCTTCGTCTTCACCGGCCGCTATACAAGGAAGACGTTCGGGGAGTCCGCAGGCAGGGATGCCGCATAAACCCGAATCAAATCCCTGACCGGGTGCGCGGCTTCGTCCGGCCACAAACCGACTCGGCCTGCCATGCATCCTTTGGCGCCATCCACGGCGCGCCTTTACGTCTCAGCCGCTCAACAAGTCTCAGCGCGTGCGGTCGCTTTTCACGACCGCCAGTGGAATACCGATTGCTTTACCAACTCTTGGTTACGCGCGACGCCGGGCGCGAATGCGCGATTTGTTCGGTGGCTTCAGACGAAAGCTCCGCGTGACCAGGAGACTGTACGATGAGAGTCGGTCAGAAAATGACGCGTAACCCGGTCACCGTGGGACCTAACGACACGCTCGATAAAGCCGCCGCGAAGATGAATGCCGGACGTTTCCGCCGACTTCCGGTCGTCGAAAAAGGTGCCGTCGTGGGAATCATAACCGACCGCGACCTGCGCCAGCATCTGGGCCATCTTGACCGCACCAAGGTCCGAGCCGTGATGAGTCAACCGGTCATCACTGTGACGCCGATGACCACCCTCGAACACGCGACCCATTTGATGCTCCAGCACAAAGTTGGCGGGCTTCCGGTCGTCAGCGACGAAGGCGTCCTCGTCGGGATGATCACGGCTAGCGACATGCTGGGCGCTTTCCTCAATTTCCTTGGAGCGGCGGAAGGGGACAGTTCGCGTATCGACGTATCGCTGGAGGGCGACGCTGAACGAATAGCAACCGCCGCGGAAATTGCGGCGCAGCAGAGCGGTGAAGTCCTCGGGCTCGGCACGTATCGAGTCGAAGGTGAGGAGACGCCGGTCTTTTACGTTCGGGTCCGCACGGACGATATCAGCGGAGTCGTGCGGGCGCTCGAGGAAAACGGCTTCAACGTCCTCGCGGTGCATCCGTAGCCCGGCGAATACAGGCCGCGGAGCGCGAGCGCCCGGCTATTTGCGTTTGCCGCCCAGGATGGCGACCGTGCTGGCCTGCGGGCCTTTTTCGCCCGCTTCCTCGACGAAGCGCACCTCGGTGCCGGCCTTCAGGTCCTCGAAACGCCCGTCGAGCACGCTGTTACGATGAAAATAGATTTCGCGTCCGTCGGGGGTCTCGAGAAATCCGTAGCCCTCACCGGCGAAGATTCTGGCCACGCGCGCGCTCGAGGGCGGCTCGTGCGCCTTCACAGCGCCGCGAAGTCCGCGCACATGATCCTCGAGCCGACGTCGTGCCGCGTCGAACGCGTCGCGGATTGCGACCGTAAGATCCTCCGCGCCCTGCCTGGTAACCGTCAGTTCCCCTCGCGGCAGCTTGAGATCGATGCGCACATCGAACGGCCCGCCTTTGCGATGATGACCGACGGGAGCCTCGATAATCACGTGGCATCCGGTGATTCGATCGTAGTAGCTTTCCAGTTTCTCCGCGCGCTCTCGAATGTCAGCCTCGATTGCGGGCGTCAACTCGAAATCACGCGACGTTATCTGCAAGGGCCGCTGCATAGTAACTCCTCTTCTGAGGCGCCTCGAATCAGTCTGAGGGTTAGGCCGCGCGGGTGGCGGCTTCGGAAACGTCGCGCGAGCAGATCGCGCCCAGTGCCTGCGCGATTTCGCTGTCCTTGACCTGGCGCCTTTTGAGCTTGGCAGCGCGCTCGCGCTCTCCCTCGCGGGCTATATCGTTGAGCGAGATGATACCGACCAACCGGCCGTCGTCGTCGACCACGGGCAGTCTGCGCACCCGATGCGTTTTCATCTGCTTGAGCGCTTCGGCGAGGCTGTCAGCCGGACCGCACGAATGGACCTCGCGCGCCATCGCGCTTGCAACGGACGCCGCGGCCAGTGCGACTCCCTGCGTATAAGCCGCCATGCATACGTCGCGATCAGTCAATATTCCGACTGGGCGGGCCTGTTCGTCGACTACCGGCACGCATCCGCAGTCGCTCTCCCACATTATCTGGGCGGCACGGTTGAGCGAGTCGTTGACACCGCAATGCTTGACGTCGGAAGTCATCAGGTCGCGTACTTTCATCCCTTCCCCTCCTCAAGAATCCTGCAGTCGCACCAAGGCCGTCCGGCTTGAAAATCCTTGTGCAAAGGACTTGCCAGACCAGAGTTCCCTTGAGACCTCCAATCGAAACGGGTTTCCGCGTGAGGAAATAATATCCGGACGGCACAACCACAGCCGTTTGAAGTGGCGCCGACAGAAACACTTGGGCGGCGATGCCTGACTATTCGGCATGCCCGCGCCCACCGTTTGGGCATCGGCGCACGCTCACAAAGGATATCATCGCGCCCGGTAAGTCCGAAGCCTGCTGGGCGCTTCAAGACGCGTAAGCGTCAGGCCCGTGGCGCGGCTGTCTTGGGAGAGCTTCGTCAGCGATGTGCGCCAGGGGTGCAGTTGGTGGTAGGCTGAAAGAGGGCGCTGGTCGTGCGCTCGAGCGCGGTGATTCGGCCAATGGAAACGTCATCCCGCGAGCCACCGTCGTTTTCCGAGAACGCGCTTATCGTTCTGCGCGAGCGGTATCTAAGACGCGCTGAGGACGGCCGCTTGGAGGAACCCGGCGCGATGCTGCGTCGGGTGGTGCAGGCGATCGCTGAGCCATCGCGCACTTACGGCGAGTCCCCGGAATTCTGGGCGGAGCGTTTCCTCGCGCGCATGGAGCGGCTGGAATTCCTGCCCAATTCCCCTACTCTAATGAACGCGGGGCTTGCCGGCGGACAGCTCGCCGCATGTTTTGTGCTGCCGGTCGAGGACGATCTCGACTCGATCTTCGCCACGCTGGCGTTGGTTGCACGCATCCACCAGACCGGCGGCGGGACCGGGTTTTCCTTCAGTTCGCTTCGCCCCCGCGGCGACCGCGTTCGCTCGACCGGCGGCGTGAGTTCGGGTCCGCTCTCGTTCATGGACGTTTTCGACTACACGACCAGGGTCATTCGGGCCGGCGGGCGGCGGCGCGGCGCGAACATGGCCGTTCTGCGCGTGGACCATCCCGATATCGAAGAGTTCGTACAGGCCAAGCGTGTTTCGACGCGGCTGCAGAACTTCAACCTCTCCGTCGGCGTGACGGACGGGTTCTTCGCGGCCTTCGACCGCGGCGAGCCTTTCAGGCTCAAAAATCCGCGGACCGGGCAGGCGGTTGGAAGCGTCGATCCGGTAAAGCTTTTCGAGATGATCGTGGAATCGGCATGGACGACCGGGGATCCCGGCCTGGTATTCCTTGACGAGATAAACCGGCATAATCCAACGCCCGCTCTCGGCTCGATCGAGGCGACCAATCCGTGCGGCGAGCAGCCGCTTTTGCCCTACGAGTCCTGCACCCTCGGCTCGATCAATCTCGCGCGTTTCGCGGCCGGCAAAGACGTCGATTGGCCGCGGTTAAAAGGCGCGATACGCGACGCGGTCGTTTTCCTCGACAACGTGATCGACGCCAATTCTTATCCCGTCGTCGAGATTGCCGAAGCTACTCGGCGCACGCGTAAGATCGGGCTCGGCGTGATGGGTCTTGCCGACCTGCTTGCCGACATTGGTATCGCATATGATTCTGAGCAGGCGCTCACGACGGGCGGCAGGATTGCGGAATTCCTGGGCTCGACCGCGCGCGAGGCCTCGCGCGACCTAGGCCTTAAACGCGGCTCGTTCCCGGCCTTCGACGCAAGCGTATGGCGGGCGGCAGGATACGCTGCGATGCGCAACGCGACCGTCACCTGCGTAGCGCCGACAGGAACGATCAGCATGATCGCGGGTGTGACGGGTGGAATCGAGCCGTTCTTCGCGCTTGCGACGGTGAGGAGGGTGCTCGACGGCAAGCGCCTGGTCGAGGTCAACGCCGCCATTGAGCGCGAACTTCGGGCGCTCGGCCCGTCCGGCGAAGCCGCGCTCCGAGCGCTTCACGAGCGCGGCTCGATTCGGGGAGTCGCCGGCGTTTCGCAGGAGCTCTCACGCCGTTTTCCGGTCGCACTGGAAATAGCGCCCTCGATGCATGTGCGGATGCAGGCGGCCTTCCAACAGTACGCCGATGCCGCGGTTTCCAAGACGGTGAATCTGCCACCCGACGCTTCACCCGAGGCTGTGCGCGAGGTCTATCTGCTCGCACGGCGTCTGAAGCTCAAGGGCGTGACCGTTTATCGCTACGGCTCGCGCACCGGCCAGGTGCTTTCGCTAGTGGAAGAACAGGCACGTCCCGATTGCCGCGAATGCGCCGTATAGCAAGCGGCGCGCAGCACGGGTGAATCGGCGAACCGCGTGTTGAGCGGCTGCGCGAGCCTTATCCGGGCGTGTCGCCTCGCCGTTGGTGGGACGAAGGGGCGCGGCGCTGAGCAGGCGCCCCGCCGAGCATCATCGGGGACGGCGGAAAAAAAGCTTTCAGGCCGCTTCTTTCTTCGGGGGCTTGCCACCCTTGGCTCCGCGCACGACGAAATTCTTGTCGAGCTCCCCAAGCTTCTCGACCACGCCGCCGTATTCGAGTTCGCTGTACGGCAGCATCGCAGGGCCCGAGAATCCCTGTTGTCGAATCTCGGCCGCTTTCTCCGCCGTGCGATTGCGCACCCAGTCCCAGAACGGATGATCAAAGGCGTCTACTGGTTCGGTGAACTTGCCGTTGTGGACGCAGAACGCAGCGCAGCTGACCACCGGAGGTCCGTCAAAGAATGATACGCTCGAATTGAGCCTGACCGGCATCAGCGGCCCGTTATGGCTGCCGCGCATCGTACCTGCGACATAGTGGCCGAGCCTGTAAGGCGAAAGAATTTCCCCTGTTGCGGGGAAATTACTCTGCGAGCGGACCAGAGCGACTGGGTCGTCCTTGCCGGTGTATTTGCCCGCGATATTGTGAAGGCGCGAGGTTGAAACCACGGCCGCAATATCGCCGGTCGCGCGGCTTCGCACCGATTCGACCACGAACCTTTCATTGTCGCGCAGCAGGCACGCTATGTCGTAGAGATGCTCGGGCGCGTGCAGCTCGATAACCCGATCGCCCTCGGTGTAGCTGACGTCCATGATCGTGAACGTGAAGCCCTTGGCGATCTTCGTTGAGAGCAGCAGCCCTGGGCAATGCATGGGATCGGCGAAGGCAAGATACATTGGCAGGTTGTAGGCGCCCGGGTCGGTCTTGTCGGCGGCGAAGAACAAGAACGGTTCATTTGGCCGCTCCTCAAACTCCATTTCGCAAGACGCCGGGCCCATCCCCCGCACGTTGCCGGCAAAAGCGTCTTTCAGGAGATCCTGGCCTGCGCCATAGAGTCCCTGCTCCTTGGCGACCTGAGTGCCCGCCATGAAGGCTTTCCAGGCAAGCTCGTGAATCTTCGGGTCGTCAACGCCCCGATTGTGCGACATCAGGATCGCGATGTCGTCGCCGGTGGAACTGAGGTAACTGTCAAGTAGAAGTCCATTGCCGTTGTCGCGAACAAAATTCCTGACAGTCTCTTTCAGCTTGTCGCTTGGACGGATGTGCCCGCCGATTGAACCCACGTCGGCCTTGATCACGGAAAGTGTCACATTCATGTGAATCCTCCTTCCCGCGTCCGCGATTGCGGTAAACACGGGGAACGCCGGTGGCTCGATGGAACACGGGCAGCATCACGCATGCCACGCAGGGCCAGCATAGACCTCAACATCGGCGCTCGCTCGCGTACCGTTCGCTATGGAGCACATTGCGTCAGGTGTGCCCTTGGAGTGTTCCCGAAGGGCAAGCGCAGCCTTAGTGGGACGGGTATTTGTCGAGAACGGCATCCGAAGCCTGCGAGATGGTGTCACACATAGTCACCCCGCGCATGACTTAGAGGGACTGGCGATGCCTCAGGGGATGCAGGTGAGGCCATTTGCACAGTTCAGTGTTTTGGCACGCAGGATGCTTTTTCAAGCTGCATTCGATGGTGTGGCTGCAAACCTTTAAATCCGCTTTCCGTGGGGAACTTCTAATGCGACCGCGCAAAAGCTTTAGGGCAAGACGCGAACGGACAGATTTCGACGGCGTCGATCCGCTCGTGCCCAGCCAGTACTACGATCTGATCGGGCGCCGAACGATGCTGGACGGGGAGAAGAAGCTTCTCTTCGCCGTTCTCGAGGACGCAATCCGCGTCTACGTTATGAACATGAGCGGAAAAACGGCGACTTCACGCAGGGAATTTGAGGAAGTCTGCCACTGGGTAAACACTCGTGGCAATCAGGATCTGTTCACGTTCGACAGCCTTTGCTCAATCTTTGGGATATCGCCCGACGATCTGAGGCGGCAGCTCGCGATGCTGCGTGCCTCGGACCTGCCCCGTCGGCGCGTTCGCTCAGTTGGCCGCCGTGTTCCGTTGACGATGGGCTGACCCGAGGTCGATCCCCCAGTGCCGTACTGTATCCTGAGGAAACACCGGCGTTGATCCTTAAGGGCGCAATTCGATTTCATATGTCGTTAACTTGGCTATAACGCTTTTGAAACGAATTCCATCTTTTCAAGCGGCGTCAGGTGGCACTAATGAGGGTTGCGATACTGATAGATATGTGCTTAGACCGTGACGGAAAACAAGGTCGCTTCCTTCCGACCGTTGTGCGAGGCGTCGCAATTTCGATGCTCGGCGCTGAGATGGGCCGTGTGAGAAGACAATGGCAAACCTGTTTCGCAGAATCTTGTGCCCCGTCGATTTTGACCCTAACGCGATCGTCGTAATCGGTATGGCGCGTCAGGTTGCCGAGCAGACCGGCGCAAAGGTAATCTTGTTTCATGTTGTCCCGGTTCCCATCCAGGTGGTTGGACAGCCGATCGCCCTAGAGCCCTTTACCGCCGCGGAAACCTCCGCCAAAATGCGGCTTGAGAAGTTGGCTGGCGAGCATCTCGGAGGGACGGCGGTGTCTTATGAAACTTTCGTAACCAGCGGAGACCCGGCGTCCGAGATAGTCCGCGCCGTCAGGGAGCAGAATGCGGACTTGGTCGTGATGGCGACGCACGGACGCACCGGACTAAGCCATCTGATTCTTGGTAGCGTGGCGGAGCGGGTCGTGCGTGAGTCACCGCGTCCGGTCCTCACGGTCAGAGCGCTTCGGGAATAAGAATTCGTTGCGCCCGGAACTCGGGAGCGGGGGTCGTCACGTGGACAATATCGCTTACGTTGAAGGCAGCATCTGTGAAGACCTCGAAGAGATCCGGCGGCTGACGGACGCGGCGGGCGAGCAAGGCTATCTGCTGGTGTGTGAACTCTGCTACGACCTTCTGGAGCCAATCGTTGCAATCATAACGATCCCTTCCGAAGACGCTGTCTTCGGTGTCTGCGGTGTCTGCTACCGTGACCTCGCGAAGCAACTGCTCGGTCCGGTGATGTAATCGCCTGAGCATCGCGTTGGCCGTTCGTGCCGACCGACACCGCCGGGCAACTCGATGTTGATTGTCGCGCAAGGCTGCGGCGACAGGTGCGCTCAGCGGAAAGCGGCTCTCCACCTGATCGAGCAGCACGTTCCAAGGCGCGCTGGAAGCTGCAAATATTGTCCGCATGCTGCGCGGCTTGCAATGCCGCCATTGGGCGGGGTGGGGTCGTAACGCGCGTATGAGACCGATGGACCGACGGGACCGTTGGCTCAGCCGCCACTAAGAAATTTTTGATGAGTGCCCTCTTCAGCCGCGTCGGCCTGCCCAAGGCCTTCGGTTCTGGTTTGCGCCGTCGTTGGCTTATTACGACCTGTGAAAATCGAATTTGCGATCTCGGTGCCCGCCTGCTTCAAGCGCTTGAGCAATCGCCTTGCCCACACGAACTCCGCCGCGAGCACACTGAGCCCGAGGATTATCACCGCCCATCCGGGACCCGGCGTAACGAGCATTACGACGCCAATAGTGAGCAGGGTGAACCCGACGACCGCGACGATAGCCCGTCTGGCCTGCTTCAAGGTTTCATTAAGCATCGACGACTTATGCTCCAGCGCTAAGAGGCGGGCGAGCCCTGGCAGCATACCTTACATGTTAATGCTGCCGAGCCTACTGCGCCATTCGCCGGGGCCAAATCGCGGTTGGTCTGGATCATTTTGCTGCATGGATGGGTGCGGACCGCGCGCTTCAGTCGCGACGAACTCACCCGGATTGTCTCTGAGGACACATTTTGGACGAAGTTTGTTTCAGCCCTGAAACTGCAGTCGAGAAAATCCGAGATTTCACGTTGATCGCACTAGGAACGTTCCTTGCTCCTCACAAGACTCATCCGCGCGCCGCTCGATTTCATGCGGGAGGCGTGGCGAAAAGAAGCAGGTCTATAAGCATTGATATTGTCCGGTACCCCCAGACCGGACGATCTGTTCGGTAATCCCCACACCGGACAGAAGGTCAGGGTGAGGGGGCCGTTGTTTTGGGAATCCTCCCAGCGGTGCCTCCACCCTGACCGCCCTCGCTACGCGGCAGGATCTTGTCCGTGTCCTCGGTGCCGTAGCTTTGCTTCGTTCAGGAGAGATCCTGAGCGAAGCGAAGCATCGGCCCGAAATTGCGCGTCCACCATGAACGACTCATGCCGTTCCTGAGCGTATCTTGGGCGATCGTTTGATTCCCACGCTGACAACCTGTCCCGCGCTTGTACCGGATTACTGCACGCTGCGCGTCTTTCGACGAAGGCGGCTCTGAATTTCTTAACGGTCCCCAGCGTCTGTCAGACTGGGAGGAGCGATAAAGCAGTTTGTAGCAGATCGAGATGAAACTCGTGATTGTTCTGAGCGTGATTCTGGTGGCAGGGGCAATGCTTCCGGCCGCCACGATCGCTGCAGAGGCTTCTCCCTGCTCATCATCGTTTCATGCCGTCGCTGCGATCCAGTCGACTGGGAAGGCCTCTAAGGCAGGGGCTGCGAACCGAATCGAAAGAGTTGACGTGCGAGAGGCCGAATCATCGAAGGGATGGTACTCGACAGTTCCCAGCCTTGGCTTCTTCTATGGTCGGCTGGCGCCGCGTAACTCGGCCCTATTCGGGTAAATCGCCGGACAGGAATCGGCGTGAAGCCTTGGTCTGTCGATTCCGAGGCGATATCGCGGAACAGGAAACTTTACTGGACTTGGAAAACGGTTGCACTTCGCAAGAGGTGCAATCACTCTTATGCCCATTCGGAGCCAGGAGGGGGATACAAAAGATCGATGGTCACGGCGCGCGAGTACAACGATCTGCGCAAGGGAACATGGGTCGGAGAACTGAGAATCGAAATTACCGCCGTCGAGCCGGGAAGGCTCGTGGCAGAGGTACAGGTTCGCAAGGAACTCCTGTCTCCGAACGGGTTCCTTCATGCGGCGTCAGTGGTCGCTTTCGCTGACAGCCTGTGTGGATCGGGTACGATGGAAAACCTGCCCGAGAAAGCCAGTGGCTACACGACGATTGAGCTTAAGGCGAATCTGATTGGCACCGTCCGTGACGGACATATCGAGTGCGAGGCCACTCTCGTACACAGCGGGCGTAGCACGCAGGTCTGGGATGCAAAGGTAACTGCGAAGGAGACTGGGAGAGTGATCGCGCTGTTTCGATGTACGCAGCTAATCCTGTATCCGCAGAGTGCAAAGTAGGATGCAAACTATTTTCGAACAGCTTCGAGTTCCTCGGCGATGTCCTGAAGCGTGTTGATTCTTGAGAGGCGGCATTTGCCCATGGCGGCATCCTCAAATTGCAGTCCGATCTTCCGATCGGGCGAGGATAAGACTCTGGCAGGAGCCTTGGTAAGGAGCAAACCCGAGCGCGATACCGATATCCGGCACTTAAGGAGTTCGCACGGGAGGCGCTGTGGAACACGCTGACGCTCTCCGGGTTGGCCTTTGTGGAAGAAGGGCTGGAAGCCGAATGCACTGCGCGGTGTGGGCCGTGTTGCGCGCATCTGACCGAGCGCGAGGCGATGCACGCAAGGCGCTGTGGCGAGTTCGCTGACCCCTGGGCGGCCGGCGCGGGCAAGTTAAACGCCCACGGGTACGCAGCTTCGACGGCCACGAGTTGAGCCTGTGTCAATTCGCAGCCGAAAATCATCCCGATTAAGCATTTGAAACTTCCCTCGGGTTTGCGCCTGGCGGGGGGCGCCCTCTCGTCACTCCGCGTGAAAGGCCACGACGATCTGAGACCGCAGGGGCTTCGGGTTCATGGGGTGAGCAAGAGCGCGGTGAGCGAGGGTTCGTGGTCGGGACCGCAAAGAAACTCGCGGCGCTGATGCAACGCACGCTTTGCGGGCTAAGACTGTTCGCGGTGATGATGGACGGGGTGCGGCTTGCGGAGCACGCGGTGCTGGCGCCGGTGGGCGTCGACTTGGGTGGCAGGAAGCGCGTGCTGGGCCTGCGGGGGGAGCGGCCGAGAACGCGGCGGCGTGCAAGGCACTGCTCGCCGATCTGCTTGGAGTTGACCCGCCCATGAAGGCACGAAGTCAAGGCAGTAGTTTGTGAGATTCTTTTATTGTTTCACGGTTGTGTGGAGTCCAGGCGAGCGGGTTCGCCGCTCGCCACAATTGCTATCGAGCCGCAGCGAGCGCGCAGGTCAAGGGCGGGCTCGGCCGGCGAGCGCAGCGACGGGTTGACCAGCAGCGAGCGCGAGGAGCTGGCGCGGCTCAGGCGCGAGAACCGGATTTTGCGCGAAGAGCGGGAGATCCTGACAAAAGCCGCGGCCTGGTGTGTGTCACGAACACGAGCGTGAGCTTGTGATGCTGTACCGAAGATGGGGGTTGGCCTCCCGAAGCCGGCCTGCAGGGGCAGGCTTCAAACCGCCCGGTGCTGCTGCGTTCAAAAGGCGCGGTAGTGAGCGACCGCGGAAAAGCCACCGTTAAGGTGGCAGGTGTGTATTGAGAAGATGAGCGAAAGCAAACCGGCCGATGACGCATCGTTATGGCTACAAGGCACTGTCAAAACCGGAGCCTACCAGGTGCTCCGGGACCAGTCGGGACGCAGCCTGCTTACGGACCCGGCGGCAGTCGGTGTAAAGGCGGCATGAGCTCAATGCAGGCTCCGGTATGGAACGTGAGAACCTTGCTCCGGATGAAAAAGGGAAATGACAAATGGCTGACACCATGAGGAAGAATACCGACGCCGGAGTAAGGGGCGGAGCTGCCCGTAGTAGCGTGGAAGCTCTTGTAATGAGAGTGGAGCGAAGGGGCGGCGTTATCCGGTTGACGAAATGTCACCAACCTGCGCTGCAGGGATGAGTGGGATAGCATCAACAAAGCCGTATCGCATTGCAAAGCGACCGGTGTGGGAGGCCTACAAGGTGGTGAAGGCCAATCGCGGTGCTGCTGGCGTGGATGATGAAACCATCGCCATGTTCGAGCAGAACTTGTCGGGAAATCTCTACAAGTTGTGGAACCGGATGTCGTCGGGGTCGTACTTCCCGCCGCCGGTCAAGCAGGTGGAAATCCCAAAGGCGAAAGGCGGAACCAGGAAGCTAGGCGTACCCACCGTATCGGATCGAATTGCCCAGACGGTGGTGAAGCTCACGATCGAGCCGATACTCGAGACGATATTCCATGAAGATTCCTACAAATATCGGCCGGGCAAGTCGGCGAAGCAGGCGATTGAAGTGACGCGCAAGCGTTGCTGGCAGTACGACTGGATTGTCGAGTTTGACATCAAGGCGGCGTTCGACCAGATCGATCATGCGTTGCTGATGAAGGCGGTGCGAAGCCACATCAAGGAGGGCTGGCTTCTGCTGTATATCGAGCGATGGCTGACTGCGCCGTTCGAAACGGCGGATGGGATGACTCTGCGCCGAACCCAAGGCACGCCGCAAGGCGGGGTTATCAGTCCGATTCTGATGAATCTGTTCATGCATTATGTGTTCGACGCTGGATGAAGCGGACGTATCCACAATGTCCCTTCGCGCGCTACGCCGATGATGCGGTGGTTCACTGCCGCTCGCAGGCGCAGGCCGAAGCGGTAATGCGGTCTATCGCGTTGCGGCTAGAGGAATATGGACTGACGATGCACCCGGACAAGTCGAGTATCGTATACTGCAAAGACAGCAACCGGACCGCCGCTTATCCGAAAGTGCAGTTTACTTTTCTGGGCTTTACGTTTCGGCCCAGAGAAGCGCTCAACAACCGGTACAACCGGCGATTTACCAGCTTCCTGCCGGCGGTAAGTAGCGATGCGCTAAAACGGATGAGGCAGACGGTGCGGAATTGGCGCATACACCGACGCACGTCAGCGACGTTGGAGGATCTGGCACAGCAATGCAACCCGATCATACAGGGTTGGTCGAACTACTATGGTGCGTTCTATCAGCGCTCGATGCTCGAATTGTTTCATCACGTTGATAACAGACTTGAGCAGTGGGCCCGGCGCAAGTACAAGACACTGTTGCACAATAAGCAGCGCGGTGGTCGGTGGTTGCGCAAGATGAAGATGGTCGCTCCAGGTATGTTCGTCCACTGGCGCGTGGTCGGGACAACGGCTGGATAATGGGAGCGGTGTGAATCGAGAGGTTCACGCACCGTTCTGGGAGAGCCTCGGGGTGCAATTCCCCGGGGCTACTCACCTCGCCACGGAGACCGGCTCGGTGCCGTCACGGCGTTCCAATTCGTGAGCGCGAATCAGGCCATGCATAAAATCGCCACCATGTGCCGGGTACTGGAGGTCTCCACCAGCGGCTACTACGCGTGGCGC
>JAJYMR010000344.1 GCA_021786815.1 Deltaproteobacteria bacterium | reverse complement strand
TAATATTTCTTATGCGAACCTGGACCGTGCCGCACGGAGGGCTCGCTTAGAGCGTTGGCGGCGTCGTTCCGGTGCGCCCGCGGCGCGGGGGCGCCCTGTTCTCCGCTCCGTCGGCAGCGAAGCCGCCCCTTCCAGCGCGCGACTTGAATGCGAACTCTTTTCGGCGCGTCATCAACAAGCTGGAACACGCCAGCCCCGCGTATGACTAGAAGAATTCGGCCGTCGCCCGTATGATTTGATGGACATGAATCCTGCAGAACGTAGCTTTGCCTGGATAACCCTCTCTGCGCTCGCCGCGATTGCGCTCGTCGCCGCGGTGTCGCGCCCGGCGCTCGCGGCCGAGCCTTCGAATGCCTCCGGAAGCACGGTCTCCAAGGCCGCGGTTCCCTCCAATCCAGCTTTCGACAACCGGCTTCGGGAGTTTCTGCAGAAGCGGTTTCTGCTACCGGATCCGAAGGACGTGCAGCTTGGACCGGTAACGCGGACCACGATGCCCGGGGTTTTCGAGCGCCAAATAACGCTGAGCAACGATCGCGGCCAGTCCGCAAAGGCGCAGGTGTTCAGCGACGCGGCCGGCAAGCAGGTGATCGTCGGCACGCTGTTCGACCTGACCAAGGATCCATGGCAACACGTTGATCTCGGCCGGATACATCTCGCCGACCGGCCCGTCATGGGTTCGCCGAACGCCCCGGTTACGATCGTCGAGTTTGCGGATTTCGAGTGTCCGTACTGCGCCCATGCGTTCTCGGTGCTCGAGACGATGGTGCACACGACCTACAAGGGCAAGATTCGCGTCCTGTTCAAGAACTTCCCGCTGAACAGCCATCCGTGGGCCGTCCGTGCGGCGCTCGCCGCCGATTGCGCGCGCCTTCAGAACCCGAAAGACTTCTGGAGCTTCGCGCGCGAGTTTTATACCAACCAGGGCTTCATCACGCCGCAGAACCTCGACAGCCGCGTGGACCAGACCGCAAAGCGCCTCGGCCTCGACACCGGACTTCTGAACGCCTGCATGAACAACCGCGCGTCGCTGGAGCGCGTGGTCCAGGACCAAACCGACGGCCGCGCGCTCGGTGTCACCTCGACGCCGACTTTCTTCATCAATGGCGTCAAGGTTGTCGGACTGCCCGACGAGAAGGCCTTCAACTTCGTCGTGAAGTCGCAGGTCGAAGAGGCGACCAAAAGCGCGCGGAAGTAAGGTCGCAAGCGGGAGTTCGCGCACTCTGTTCGTCGGAACCTAACCTTTGACCCTTCCCTGAAAGGAAGGGGAACCGGTTTCTTTTGTTGGGCTTCATTTCGAACGGCGAATCACTTTCGCGATGCCTCCGGGAGGAAATCCCCGGCGTAAAGACGCCCTCGCGGAACTCGCGCCGGGTGCCATTCTGATCGAAGTCGGCGAAGCGAAGAATCCCATTCCACCGGTCTTCGGGTGGCATGAGATCCTTCGCTTCGCTCAGGATGACAGAAAACGGAATCGAGACTCGCTACGCTGCGGAGGATCGGAAAAATCGGGTTCACCGATGAGCCGTTGTGAAAGAAAGGGCAACGGTTTCTTTTGTTGGGCTTCTCGTCGGACGGGAGGGCAATTTCGCGACGCTCTTCGAAGGGAAAGAGGCAGTTTTCTTCCGTCCTACTTCCCTTCCCTTCAGGGAAGGGACCGAGGGTTAGGTTGCCTGGGTCCTTGCCGGGAAGCCGCCTTTTGGAGACCGACTTGGGACGCTACTTCGGCGCGGCGGGACTTGCACTCGCCTTCGGAGACGCGGCTTGCTGTGGGATCGGCGCAGTGGATTCCAGGAGCTTCACTTGGGACGGCGCTCCGGCGCCTAGCAGCGCCAGCGATTCCAGCACGTTCTCGCGCTGGGGCGAGAACGGATAGTCCGTCAGGAAGCGCTGGTAGGCCTTCACGGCCTGCTCTTTCTTGCCCTGTTTCAGGAGCATCCGCGCGGCCCCCAGCTCGGCGTAGGTCTGTTCGGGACCGGGCGTGGCCGCGGCCTGAGAATACGCGTGCTCGGCCTTGCCGAATTCGCCGAGGCGCTCGTAAACGAGCGCTAGGTTGGCCAGTGCGAGGTTGGTGAAAAGCTGGTTGTGTCCCTGGGCGACGTAGGCGACGAGCGCGTCGCGCGCCTGCTTGAGGTCGTTCTGCCGAAGGTAGGCAAGGCCCAGGTACAGGCGCGACAGCCGCCCTACTTCGAGGCCGGGTTGCTTCTCGGCCAGTTGAGTGAACCCATGCTCGGCCTGCTTGTAGTCCTTCTCGCCGAGCGCCGTCATCGCGGCGTAGAACTGATGCGCGGCAAGGGCGTCGCGATGCCGCTCCCAGGCGAAGGTGCCGAGCGCCACGGCGGCCGCGACCAGTACGATCACGACCGACATGATGACCTGGTTCAGGTTTTCCAGGATGAAATCGCGCGCGTTCTCGAAGAAGCTCTGGAATTCGTCGGGCTGCTTGAGCTCTTTGCGGCTTAGCTTATGATGGTGCGGTTTGGTCGAGGCCATACGCGAGCCGGGCGCCAGGCGCCGGCTATCAAGGCGACGTCCGGAGGTTGCGGCGCCGTGTCGAATCTACATCTTGTACTTGAAGTCCTCGGGGGACATCCGTTCGAGAATTTCGGACCACTTGTCGCGTGAGACGCCAGCCAGGTTCTGCTCGCTCTGGGGCTGCTGCTCGGCGGTTGTCTCGTAAAGCTCGCTGGAAGCCTCAAGGACCTTTTTCGCGACGTAAATCGGCGACTTGGTGCGAAGCGCGAGTGCGAGCGCGTCGCTCGGGCGCGAGTCGATCACAAGCTCCTGGCCTTCGCGCGTCTTCATGTGAATTTCGGCGTAATAGGTGTTGTCGCGAAGTTCGGTCACGTCGACCCATTCGACGGTTGCGCCGAATTCGGCCAGGACGTTGCGCAGCAGGTCGTGAGTCATCGGGCGCTGGGGTTTCGCCCCTTCCAGTTCGGTAGCCATCGCGGTCGCTTCAACGGGACCGACCCAGATCGGCAGATTAAACTTGTTGTCCGGGTCCTTGAGCACGACTATCGGCATCTTGGTGGTCGGGTCGAGCGTGATGCCGCCGACGACCATCAGAAGGAAATCTTTTCTGTCACCTGCCATAAGGGATCTCTCTTGGGCGCGCCATCTGGCGGGTAGCGGCTGAAGCCTGTTACCCGCTGTCCCTCCCCTGAGTATCTTGGAACAAACCGCGCGAAGGGTCAACCGAGCAGCCTTTAAGACGCCCCCCAGCCAGGCTGTCAGCGCGGCACCAACTGATCTACCACGTGGTATAGCTGGTTTAGATTGCGGCACTCTTCGACCAGGTCGCAGTGAACCGCGTAGCGGTCCATCTCGCTATCGCCGAATCCCCAGGTGTTGCGGCTTTCCGGATTGAGCCAGATAAGCCGTTTCGCCCGCTGTTTTATCTCGCGCAGGCACCAGTCGTGAGGAAGATTGTAGTTGTTGCGCGCATCGCCGAGCACGATCACCGTGGTCCGCTTGTTCAGCGCGCCGATATAGTCGCCGACGAAGCTCCGGAATGCGTGACCGAAGTTGGAATGCGCGTACACGTTGATGATATCACCCTTAAGCGCGATGTCGAGCGCTTCGCGCACGTCGTTGGTGCGGAAGTGCTCGGTGACTTCGCCGATGTCCGAGACGAAGATGAAACTGCGCACGCGCGAGTACAGATCCTGGAGCGAGTAGACGAACTCGAGCATGAAGCGTGAGGCGTTTCGCACCGAGTCCGAGACGTCGCACAAGATGACGACCTGAGGTTTTTCCTTCTTGCGCTGCTCGAAGCGAAGCTTGAACGGCACGCCGCCGTACTCGAGGTTCTGGCGCAGCGTGCGCTTGACGTCGAAACGGCCGCGCTTGTCGCGCTTGCGGCGCACGGCGATCACGTTTTTGAGGCGCTGCGCGAGCTTCTGCACCGCCTCGTTCATCTGGCGGATTTCCTCTTCGGAAAGATAATAGAAGCTCTTCTCGGCGAGCCGGTTCAGGCGCTGCTCGTCTCGCGCGCGGACCTCGCGCTTCTCGCGCTCCATCCGGACGTAGCGTTTGACTATGTCGTCGAGCGCCTTGAGCCGGCGGTCGAGGTACTCCTGCATCCGCGCCTTCATCCCGTCGCTCATGTCGAGCTTCTCGAGCGCCTCGCGCAGTTGCTTTATCTCCTGCTCGAGACGGTCAAGCCCGAGTTGGCGGGCTAGAGCACGGGCGAAATAGTTTTCCTCGATCGTCCGCTCGATATTCGAGAGCTTGACCGCGCGGGCGGCCTCGCGGATTGTCTTTTCGAGCTGGCCGGAGTTGTTCTGGAGCAATTGGCGCGCCAGTTCCGAGAGCTTGCCGCCCTCCTTTTTGAGCATCTCCTCGACCTCGTCCAGGAACTTCTGGAATTCCTGGTCCGACATCGAGAGCGCCTGCTGGACCGCATCGCTAGCCTGCTTGATTATCTCGCCGAGGCCCGAGAAATAGAGGTCGAAAAGCTCCTCGAAGACCGAAAGCTCGCCCGCCCGCTTGATCATCGTGGAGCGAAGCGCCGAGCGAAACGCCTCCTTTTCGCCAAGTCCGGTTACCTCGGAGGCGCCGACGGCGTCGAGCGTCTCTGCGAGCGAAACCCGGATGCCGTTTTCGCGAAGTAGATTGGCAAATTCGACGAGCTTTTCCTGCATTACGAAAGCGCCCTGCCCTTTTGCGCCGGCCCGGCCGTCGCACCCGGTCCCGAGCGTGTCATCCGACGGCTCCTCGGCGCGGCGGATTATCTCAGTTCAGCAGATCCTTGTCGCTCCCGGCTTCGCCACCGCGGCGCGCACGCACGCGCCGGACGTAATCCTTGAGTTCCTCCTGCGCCTTGCGCACGTCGCCCTCGTACTTGACGATCGTATCCAGCGTCTCGTTGACCAGCTCCTGGTCGAGGCTCTGGACGTTGAGGAGGGTGAGCGCCTTTATCCAGTCGAGCGTCTCGCTGATGCCCGGCGTCTTCTTGAGATCGAGCTTGCGCAGCGATTGCACAACGGTAACGACCTCATCGGCGAGCTTCTTGCTCGCTTCGGGCACCTTGAGCTGAATAATCGCAAGCTCCTGCTCGCGCGGCGGGAAGTCGATATAAAGGTGCAGGCATCGGCGCTTGAGCGCGTCCGACATCTCACGCGCGTTGTTCGAGGTCAGGATTACGAGCGGCATCTGCTTGGCCTTGATAGTGCCGATCTCGGGAATCGTGACCTGGAAATCCGACAGAAGCTCTAGCAGGAAGGCTTCGAACTCGGCGTCGGCCTTGTCGATTTCGTCGATCAGGAGCACGGTCGGATCGCCGCTCGAGATCGCCTTGAGCAGCGGACGCGGCAGCACGAACCGTTCGGAGAAAAAGACCTCGTCCTCACGCGCGATACGGTCGACCGCCTCGTTGAGCCCTCGGGCGCCGGCCAGCACCTCGCCGATCTTGTCCTTCAGGATCTGGGTGTAAAGGAGCTGCTTCGCGTACTCCCATTCGTAGAGCGCCTTGCCTTCGTCGAGCCCCTCGTAGCATTGAAGACGCACGAGGCTCCATCCGAGCGCGAGCGCCGCGACCTTCGCCAGGTCGGTCTTGCCGACTCCGGCGGGGCCTTCGACCAGGATCGGCTTCTTGAGCTCGCTGGCCAGATAGACAACCGTGGCGATTCGGCGGCTGGCGATATAGTTGTTCTGCTTGAACCGCTCGATTACGTCGTCGATCGAAGAAAACATCAAGCCTCCGGAATGGGACGCTGCTGCGCGCGTAATCATTTTCCCATATCACGAGCAGGCAAAGCGAGAAACCCCGTCATGAGCGGCGCCCGGGTGTTTTCGGCCTCGCCCGCGCCAACGCGGAAGCCCACGCGAAACTGAGTCGCGGTTCGGATTGAAAATTGCGCTCGTCCGAGGAGATTGTATAGGAATGTCACCCGCCCGTTTCGAGCCGCTCGCTTCGGCCGCGCCGCTCATCGTCTATATCGACTACAAGAGCCCATACGCATATCTCGCCAAGGATCCGACCTGCGCAATCGGAGAAGAATTGGGGATCGAAATCGACTGGCGCCCGTTCACGCTCGACATCCCGAGCTATCTCGGCTCGGCGCGCCTTGACAGGGAGGGCCGGGTCGTCGAGAGCAGGCGCAGCGCGGGCCAGTGGGCGATGGTCAAGTACGCGTATCGCGACGCGCGGCGGTACGGCTCGATGCGCGGGTTGATCGTGCGCGGAACCACGAAGATCTGGGATTCGTCGCTCGCGGGAATCGGGATGCTGTTTGCGAAGGAACAGGGCAAAGCCGTCCTTCGCGCGTACTCGGACCTCGTGTACCAGCGCTTCTGGAAGCGCGAACTGGATATCGAAGACGCCACGGTTATCGAGCGCGTACTCGGCGAAGCCGGCGCGCATACTTCGGGTTTTCAAGACTATTTGGCCGGCGAGGGGCGTGCGATTCACGACGAAATTCAGCGCGCGGCCTTCGACGCGGGAATCTTCGGAGTGCCAACCTACGTTGCCGGCGGCGAGATCTTCTTCGGACGCGAGCACCTGCCGCGCATCCGATGGATCCTCACGGGACGGCGCGGCGCTCCGCCCGACGTTGCCTACGAGAGTTCTTCGAGCGCAGGCCTCGTAACCGGCGCGCCCGTCCCGCTTCAGGTAGCGATCGATTTCAAAAGCCCTCACGCCTATCTCGCGCTCGCTCCGACCTGCGCGATTGCGGACGCTCTCGGGATCGTTGTCGACTGGCAACCGTTCCTGGTCGCGCCGTGGAAAACGCCTGCGCCACCCTCGCCCGCCGACGACCGCGGCATACGCCATCGGCGCTTTCGCGCCGAGTATATCGAGCGAGACCTCATGCGATATGCCACGGACCGCGGTCTCATGATTCGCGGGCTCCATCGGCAGACCGATTCGGCGCTCGCCGCGCTCGGGCTTTTATGGGTGAAGCGCGTCAGTCCATCGCTCGCGCGCGATTACGCGGAGCGTGTCTTCGAGGGTCACTTCCGTGAGACGCTTGATATCGAGGACGAGCGCGCGATTCGCGCGTTGCTTGCCGGTATGGGAGCGCCGGTTTCGGGCTTCGACACGTTCATCGCGGGCGAAGGCCGCGCCGAGCTGGAGCGGGTTCAGTCGGAACTTCACGAAGCCGGCGTTTTCGACGTGCCGACGTACCGGCTGAACAACGAACTGTTCCTCGGCCGCCAGCATCTGACGCTGATTCGGCGTCTGTTGGAGACTGCCGCGTAACTGGCACTTCACTTCAGACTCGGCACACTTCAAATGTGCAGTTCCTCGCGGACCATCCGGCCGCTCGCGAAGCGCTCGCGCGAGAGCGCGCCCGCGTCCAGGCTGTCGGGATAACGGCCGTCCGCGATTAGCCCGGCAAGCGCCTGCGCCGCGCCGTAGGACTGCATCACGCCCCGCCCCGAGAACGAGTGCGCTTCGTAAACCCGCGGCGCCGCGCGTCCAACGATCGCGCTTCGGTCGGGAGTGACCGAGTAAAGCCCGGCCCATCCGGTGACGTGGCGCAGGCGCTCGCAGCAGGTCATCCGCGCGTACATCCGCGGCCAGATTTCGTCTTGGAAGAACCGCTCGCCGTCGTACTTGAAATGGTAACCCGGCGGTTCCTCGGGCGGCGAGTAGCCAGCCAGGATGTGCGGTCCTTCGTTATGGAAATAGAGGCCCGAGGTATCGACGATCATGCCGTAGGCGGCGAGATTGGTGTCGCGGTTGTCGACCACGGATATCTGGCGGCGAATCGGCTCGCTGAAATCCCGCAGGCCCAGAAGCTCCAGCACGCGGCTTGACCACGCGCCGCCGGCGATCACGACCGCGTCGGCGCGAAGGTCCATCAGATGGCCGGTTTCGGCCTCACCCGGTCCGTCCTGCGTCATCATACGCATCAGCGAGGAGTCCGAAAGCGGGCCCTCGGCGCGCCAACATTCAAGTTTCACCTGAGATCCTGGTTCTGCCTGAATCGCGTAGATATAGACGCCGTCGAGGTACTCGGCGCCGAGAGTGCGGGAGCGTTCGCGGTAATGATTCTTGAGCAGATTCGGATTTATCAGCCCGTCCCGGGGCGAAAAAGTCGCGCCCGCGATCCCTTCGAGCCTATCTATTTCGGGCACCCGCGCGTGAACCTCGCCGGCCGAGAGCGTTTCGATAGGATGGTCGAGGCTGCGCTGCACTTCCAGATGGTCGAGCGCCTTGGGCCAGGCCTCGGCGTCGTAGAGCCAGAGGTAGCCCTTCTGGCGGAAGGTGACTTCGGAAGCGACCGTTTCGTAATAGCGGATCGAGGCGCGGCAGAGCGCAATATTGACCGGCTGCCACCATGTGGCGCGCACTCCGCCCGCATTCTTCTCGCTGGAACTGAGTCGTCCGGAAAGGTCGATGTCGACTACGAGCGGGCGCTTGCGCCGCTCCGCGAGCGCCATCGCAAGCGCGCTCCCAATCACGCCGGCGCCAATCACGATAACGTCGTAACGCTCGCGCCCCATCGGTTGCGACCTCCGCGCGGCCACCGACCCGCGTCGCGCGGGCCGGTTGGACTCGGCAATCAATATTGTGCCATCGCATCGACGCCGAATGTATCGGCAGGCTACGCGATTGCGGACTTGTGCGCGATGCCCGCGTCCTGCCAAGTATGAGATGGGAGATGCGCGGCGGTAAGCCCTCGTGAAGCGGCTCCGACCGGCGCATGAAGACCCGGCGATGTGTACGCTTGCTATCTACTTCCGGATGAGCGACGAGTACCCAGTGATAATAGCCGCCAATCGCGACGAGTTCCTGGACCGGCCCGCCGCCTCGCCGACGACGCTCAGCGAGAAGCCGCGCGTGGTCGGCGGCAGGGATTTGCGCGCGGGGGGCACCTGGCTCGGAATCAACGAACACGGACTCGTCGCGGGGCTGCTCAATCGACGTTCCGAGCAGAACGATCCGAATCGGCGCTCGCGCGGGCTTCTATGCCTGGACGCGCTCGGATTCGCCCGCGCCGACGAGGCCGCACGTTTTGTCGGCACGCAGCGAAGCTCGGATTACAACCCGTTCAATCTGCTGATCGCGTCGCGCGAGGAGACCTACGTTGCGTACAATCGCGCCGAGAGGATCGAAATCGTGCCGCTTTCGCCGGGGCTCCATCTGCTGACCAACCTCAACGTGGACGATTTCGAATGCCCGCGGATAAGTGCCTCGTACGCGAAATTCGCCGAACTTGGCTCCGACCCGGAGTTTCTTCGCGACCCGGTCGGCCGACGTGGCGACCTTCGCCGCCTGCTCTCGGACCATCGCATCCAGCTCGACCCGCGCAACGGACGCCCCAACGCGCTATGCCTTCATCTGGACAGCTACGGAACCCGGTCGTCGAGTTTGATATTGTTGGGCAGGAAAGCCGGTCGCGAGGAGCATTTTTTCGCACCGGGACCGCCCTGCGCGAGCGATTACGAGCGGGCGCCGACGCCGATGCGATGAACGCGCGGGGGCGTTCGCTCGACCGAGCGCTTGGGGAATGCCACAGGTATGGCGCGAACCGGACACGTCGAAGAGATGGCGCTTGCGGCTGATTTCAGAGTGAAAAGCGAAAAACTGAATCTTCCGGCATCTACACGCCGCGGGTTAATCGCGGCTCCCGTAGTTCTCGCGCTGATTTTTGCGCTTGCGGCCTCGTCCGACGGCCTCGCGCAGCAGATAGGACAGTCCGGGCTTTCCTGGCAACAGCGCTATCTCGGGATCCTTCCACTGGTCAAGGCCAATCCGAAAGACCCAGTGATGGTGACGGTTAATGGCGCGCCGATCACCGCCGACCAGGTCAGGGACTACGCCAGGACCGAGCAACGGATGCTCAACGCGAGCAGCGAGTCCGATCTCCGAGCGACCATCAGTGACGCAACCGAGAGTCTCATCAACCGCCAACTGCTCCTTGAGGAGGCCGAACGCCGGCACGTCACGGTGCCGGCCGGCGAGGTGGCCGAGCGCGCGCGCGAATTTCAGATCCAGGGGCTAAGCGGGCGGACGCTTTCGAGCGGCGGCGCTCCCGACCAGATACTGCTCGACCAGGTGCGCGGCTCGATGGAAATCGAGAAGATGCTCGACGAGGAGTTCCGCCGCCAAAACGTCACGCCATCCGAAAAGGAGATTCGTCAGTACTACGAGCAGCACAAGGATCTGTTCGTGAAGGACCCGGGCGAGGTGCGGCTGTCGCATATCGCGGTGAAGCTTCCGCCCAATCCCACCGCGGAACAAAAGGCGGCTGCGTGGAAGAAGATCAATCAAATACGGCACGAAGCGGAGAAATCCACTGACTTCGCCGCTCTGGCCCGCAAGTATTCCGAGGATCCCGTCTCCGCGAGCAAAGGCGGCGACCTCGGCTACTTCCGCAAGGGCGAGCTGCCGCCGGTGGTCGACAAGATCGCGTTTTCGACGCCGATTGGCCATCTGTCGCCGATTATCGAATCGAGCCTCGGATTCAGCTTCTTCAAGGTGACGGCGCGCCGCGGCGAGACGTATGCGCCGTTTGCGGCGGTGAAGTCGCAGATCGCGATGGCGTTGCTGCAATACAACCAGGAGCGCGTGGTGAAGGCGCTCGTTACGAAGCTCGCGAAGACGGCCCGGATAAAGTTCAGCCAGCTGCCGAAGAACGCTCCGGCCTAGGCGTCGGGCGGACGCCGGGCGTACCGCGTCGGATCCGGCACTCCCGCCTTGCGGAATCCTTCGATTCGTTCGGCGCACTTGGTGCAGGCGCCGCAATGCGCACCGCCCTGCGGTCGCGCGCACGACAGCGTCAGAGCGAGCGGTAGCGGCCTGCCCCGGCGTATCACCTGCGCCTTGGTGAGTCCCGCATACGGGGTCAGCACGCGCAGCTTGAGCGCAAGCCCGAGTTCGACCGTCCGTTCGAAAGCACGAAAGAATTCCGGGCGCGCGTCGGGAAAGGGATTGCTGTCGAGCGGCGCGAGCGCGATTTCGCCGATTCGGTTCGCGGCGCAGAAGATCGCGGCCTTCGTCAAAAGGCTCAGGTTGCGTCCCGGGATGTAGTTCGACGACACCTCTGCGTGATAGCCGGGAACGTTGGTGCCGGTGACGCTCCAATGCTCCGGGTCGATGTCCGTAACCGGGAGCGACAGCACCGCAAGCTCCTCGATATTCGCAAGCGCGAGTCCCTTGAGGAACCGGCCGAGAACCTTGAGTTCCTCCGCCTCCCATCTGAGGCCCGCCTTGACGTAAACCGGAAAGACATCGCGATGGCGGCGCGCAAACTCCGCCAACATCACTGAACTATCAAGGCCGCCGCTTGCAAGCACGGCGACCCGCGAACGAACCGGGGAAATTCGATAGGACTTCACTGTTGATACATCAGACACTCAGGCGAGAAGGCGGCCGCCGTCGAGCATCAGCGTCGCGCCGGTGGCAAAGTCGGTCCCCTCGCAGAAAAAAAGCACCGCGCGCGCGACGTCCTCGGGCGAGCCCATCCGTTTGACGAGCGTGGCTTCCACCAGTTTCCCGATCTCCGCCTCGTCATAGTCTTCGGGCGCGAGCACGGGCCCAAGCGCCACGCAATTGACCTGCACTTCGGGAGCCAGTTCGCGGGCAAGCGCGCGGGTAAGCCCGATAAGCCCGCTCTTTGAAACCGTGTACGGAAGATAGTTGCGATACGGCCTTATTCCGGCCCAGTCGCCGATATTTACGATCTTGCCCGCGCCCTGCCGGAGCATCGCGGGCGCCGCGAACTTCGCCAGGAAGAACGGCGCCTTCAGATTGGTGTCAAGGTTCCGGTCCCAATCCTGCTCGGTGACGTCTTCAAGCTTTCGGCGGAAGAAAAGCGACGCGGAATTCACCAGCACGTCGAGCCGTCCGAACGCGCCGAGGACCGCGGTCACCATCCGCTCGATTTCGGACACGCTTTCCAGGTCGGCGCGAAAAGCCTCGGCCTTTCCGCGCCCGGAGACGATTTCCGCAACGACCGCTTGCGCTTCGGCTTTCGAGCTTCGGTAGTGCACCGCGACGGCGGCGCCGCGCCCGGCGAGCGCGAGCGCTATCGTCCTGCCGACCCTGCGGCCGGCGCCGGTTACGAGCGCAACCTTCCCTTGAAGTTCCATCGCCGGCAAACCCCGCGGCGATTACGAGCGGCTCGACTTTTCGATCGCCTTGACCAGGGCGAGGTTGTCGGAATGGCCGGTCCTGGAAGCGGTTACGCGGCCCAGGACAGGGCGGCCGAGCAGGTACAGGTCGCCCATCAGGTCGAGCACCTTGTGGCGCGCAAACTCGTCGGCGAAGCGAAGCTTCGTGTTGACGATTTTTTCGTCGTCCACGAGGATCACGTTGTCGAGCCGTCCGCCGCTGGCAAGCCCCATTTGAGAAAGCTTGGTCAGTTCGCGCACGGAGCCGAACGTCCGGGCGGGCGCGATCTCGCGTACATAGTCAGCCGTCGAGTTGAACTCGAAATGCACGCTCTGCACTCCGATCGGCTTCGGATAGTCGAGCGTGTAGTCGATCGCCAAGCGCTCGGCCGGTTCGATCCTGATGAACTCTCCGCCGTCGCTTTCGTTTCCGACGACAATCGTCTCGCGCACGCGAACCGGTTCGACGGCCGCATCCTGGTCCTGCACGCCCGCGGTCTCCAGTTGCCGGCAGAACTCGAGCGCCGAGCCGTCGAGCGCGGGAATCTCATCGTCGGTCTTGATAAGCAGATTGGTTATTCCGAAAGCGTGGAGCGCCGACATCAGATGCTCCACCGTGCGAACGGAGCGTCCGCGGCTTGAAAGCGTGGTGTTGTAGGCAGTCTCGGTCACGTTTTTCAGCGCGACGGGAATGTACGATTCGTCGGCCAGCGAGGCGAAGACGATTCCCGAGCCCACGGGCGCGGGATGCAATATCACGCCGGTTTTGAGACCGGTATGAAGCCCCTGCCCGCCCATCACGATCGGCCGCGAGATGGTTCGTTGCGGACATTCGCCCGCCGAGCGCACTCGCGCCTTGCGCGCGCGCCTGGCCGTCTCGGCCATCGGTGAGCCGTGCTCCAGATGCGCCGGCCCCGCGCTCCCGCCGTCCAGCGCGCGTGTGATTGAGGCGAGCAGGCCGCTTACCGAGAAAGGCTTCTGGATGAAATCCGCGGCGCCCAGCTTGGTCGCGGCGACCGCGCTCTGGATGTTCGCATGGCCGGAAATCATGATGACCGGAAGGCCGGGTTTT
>JAJYMR010000339.1:6922-13138 GCA_021786815.1 Deltaproteobacteria bacterium | reverse complement strand
TAGGCGTATGGATCCTGCGCGCCGGCCAGCCGAGGAAAACGGTGCCTGGGATGGTCCGACGACGCCTTCCGGTGCCCTAATTCTGTCAGTCTTGACCCGCAGTAACAACTTCGCGGGCCATCGTCGGCGCGCGCTCGCCACCTCCAGCCAGGTGCCAGACCATTGCTTGACACCAAGCCGATGATCGGCTTATGAGTCCCCAATCTCATAAGGGGGGTTCAAATGCCACATTGTACAAAGTGTGGTCATTTTGTCGATCAAACCGCTCCGGCTTGTCCGGGATGCGGCGCACTGCGGGGCCCGATTCGGGGCAGCGAGGTTTCAGCAAAGTCACGTCTCGTAGCTCTCCTTCTCTGCGTTTTCTTAGGAGGCCTCGGGATTCACAGGTTCTATGTCGGAAAAATTGGCACCGGCATAGTATGGCTGCTGACGCTTGGGTGCCTGGGCGTAGGCACGTTGATAGACCTGATTCTGATCGCCGCCGGCAGTTTTCGCGATAGCGACGGCTTGCCCATCCGCATATGGGAAACCGGGGGCTAGCGCTTCGGCGGGTCAGCCGACGCGAACGGACCCTCCGCGGTGTCGCCGCCCATCTCCTCCGAGGGCGTCCAGTCGCTCGCGCGCGAATGTTTCAGCGCGTAATCGAGCGCGAATTTCGCATCTCCTCCCGAGCGCACCCACAGCGCCAATTGGTAGAGCTTGGGGTTATTTTCCTCTTCAGACAGACGTTCGAGAATTCTGACCGTCCGCTTACGCACCGCGTCGTCGTGAGCACGCGACAGCGCATAGTTGAGCGCGAATTGCGGATCGCCGCCCGCTTTTACCCATTGCGCAAGGTCGGCCAGGCGCGGATCCCCGTTCGACGCGGCCATCTCGCGCAGAATTCCGACCGACGTAGCCCGTTCCGTGCGCTCAGCATTGTGCTTGTGCCGCATCGCCTCCAACTGGGCATGCATGTAGCGCGCCTGAATCTTATTGTTGTCTATCCACGAACTGTTGACGTCCACCGTCGATTGGGTGCCCATCACGCCCGAGATGCCGCTTGCACCCGAGCCGGCCATCCCCAACAATGTTCCTCCTTCTTCCAGCGCCGGCGCCGCAAGCAGCGCACATCCGCTGAGCATCGCGGTCAATAACGCAAGAACGACAATCCACTTCATCGTTCCATTCCTCCGCTTTTCAGGCTCAAAGAGCCCGTCAATGCGCGAGCCGGCGATTGCGCCGATGCGACTTAGCCCGTGAGAAGGCGCCAAGGCCGACCGTTCGCAGGCACCGATCGCAATTCCGACCCGCTATTGTCGAAAATGGCGAACGCGCGGGCGCGCCGCCGGGTCACTCCTCGGCCGAATCCTCGTCCGCCCCCCGGTTACGCGGGCCGAATGCCACGCCGCGCTTGGAGGAACGGATGAATTCGACCATTTCGAGCACCTCAGGAGTTGCGGGGCGCTCCGAGAGAAGCCTTTCAACCGCAAGCTTGAGGTTTTGACGCTGTCCGAACAGCGCCGTAAACGCGTCCCTGAGCGCTCGTATCTGCTCGCTCTTGAAGCCGACGCGGCGAAGCCCCACAACGTTTATCCCGCGAAGCGTGTGGGTCAGGTCCATGATGCAAAACGGGGGGACGTCGCGACTCGTGCGGCTCAGCCCGCGCAACATCGCCAGCCGCCCGATCCGGGTGAACTGATGCACCACGCAATTGCCCGAGACGAGCGCCCGGTCACCCACCTCGACCCATCCCGCAAGCAGCGCTCCGCCAGCGATTATGGCCTGGTTTCCGATCCGGCAATCGTGCGCGGCATGCGAGTTCTGCATGAAGAAGTTGCCGTCGCCGACGATTGTCACCTTGCCGTGCTCGCTCGCGCGATGAATTGTCGTTCCCTCGCGAAAGACGTTGCGGCTGCCGATACGCACCAGGCGCACTCCGCCCGTATAGGCAAGATCCTGCGGTTCGTCGCCGATGACGACGTTGGGATGCAGGACGTTGTCCTCGCCCAGTTCCGTATCGCCGAGGATCGTGACGTGGCCGATAAGCCGCGTGCGGGCGCCAATCTTGATCCGGCCGTCGAGAAGGCAGAACGCGCCGACTTCAACGCCCTCGCCCAGCACGACTTGCGGCCCTACGACGGCGCTCGGATGAACTCGGGCTTCGTTGCCCGCGTTCGCGCTACCGGGCGGCATCGCCCCGCGTCACCCGTCGGCTCAATGAATGGTCCTCTTTCGCGGCAGGTCGTCGGGATGCTCGCGGTCTTCGGCCTTTCCGCCCGCGACCCGGTATTCCTCGCTCGCCCACGTGCCGAGGTCGATCATGCGGCATCGCTCCGAGCAGAACGGCCGAAAGCGATTGGCCGGCGAAACGTCCACCTGTTTGCGGCAAATCGGACAACGCATCTCATTGCCTCTGATTAAGGCTGCCAAATCAGGCCGAGGGCTTCAACGCCGTGGACCGCCGTTGCTCCAGTACGCCATTTCGGAACATCGGGGCGAGCCGCCGTCAACCTCGAAGGTTTTCGTCTCCGGCAGGTAGGCAAAACGCTCCGCGTAGCAAAGCGTGGAGCGTAGCGGCGCGCCATAAGACGTGGCGACCACTATATCAAGCCTGGTTTGTCCGGACTGGATGGCGTCGATCCGGTCGCTTGGCACATGGACGAATATCTGATGTGACGCGGCGGGGGAAAGGATTCCCGCCGCGAGCGTGAACGGATCGCCGACCGGCTTTCCGTCAAGGAAAAGCCGCTCCGTCACGATCGCGTCCTCGGCCGACACGTTGCCGAAGTTCCGGTACCGGACCACGATGTGGCAACCGCCCGGCTGCGGGCGTTCCAGCAACACTTTCTCCACCCCGACGTACGGGCGCTCGGAGGCGTTGTACAAAGCGGTTGCGATACTTGCGGTGCGCCAGGTCGCAACCGCGCTGAAGGTCGTGGCGAGCACCATCAGTATCGCCATCAACTCGGCGAATCCGAGGTACTCGAAAGGCCTCTTGAATCGGGAATCCGCATCCATGCGCCTGCCCCGTACGCATAGGCCGGAAGGGCCCGTCTGTCGCGCAATTTTTATCTATTCGGCGCGCGTCAGCCAAGCCTGGCGAGCGCGTCGGACAAAGCGCTACGAGGGCGCTCGAAACCACAGCACCGCGAGCGGCGGCAGCGTAATCGCGATTGAATGCGAAAAGCCGAACCACTCGATATTCTGCGCCGCAACGCCGCCCGCGTTACCCGCGTTCGTCCCGCCGTAATGCGACGAATCGGTGTTCAGGATTTCCTCGTAAAAGCCTGGCTCCGGCACCCCGATCCGGTACGGCGCGCGCATCACCGGCGAGAAGTTGCATACGCAAACGATCTTCTGCCCGCTTCGCGGCGCGACCCTCATGAAGACGATCACGTTGTCGTCGGCGCTATCGGGCGCGATCCACTGGAACCCCGACGGCTCAACGTCGGCCTCCCATAGCGCCGGCTCGGCGCGATAACGCCAGTTCAGGTCGCGAACCATGCGCTGGAGGCCGCGATGCTCGTCGTAGTCGAGCAGGTTCCAGTCGAGGCTCTCGTCGTGATTCCATTCGCGCCATTGGCCCAACTCGCCGCCCATGAACAGCAGCTTCTTCCCGCATCGCGCCCACATATACGCGTAAAGCGCGCGCAGGTTGGCGAACTGCTGCCATCGGTCGCCAGGCATCTTCGACAGCATCGAGCGCTTCCCGTGCACCACCTCGTCATGGGAAAGCGGAAGCACGAAATTCTCGCTCCACGCATAAAGCATCCCGAAGGTAAGGTCGCGATGGTGATAGCGGCGGTAGATCGGATCGAGCGAAATGTACTCCAGCGTGTCGTGCATCCAGCCCATGTCCCACTTGAGCCCGAAGCCGAGTCCTCCGCTATAGGTTGGCCTGCTCACTCCGGCCCACGCCGTCGATTCCTCGGCGACCATCACGACACCCGGGTTGAGCGCGTAGGCACGCTCGTTCAGCGCGCGCAGAAACGAGATCGCCTCAAGGTTTTCCTTGCCGCCGTATGGGTTGGGCACCCAGTCGCCGTCGCGCCGCCCGTAATCCAGGTAGATCATCGACGCCACCGCGTCGACTCGAAGGCCGTCGGCATGGAACTCGCCGAGCCAGCAGAGCGCGCTTGCGATGAGAAAGCTTCGGACCTCGTTGCGCCCGTAGTTGAAGATGTACGTGTCCCACTCGGGATGATGGCCGAGGCGCGGGTCGAGATGCTCGTAGAGCGCGGTTCCGTCGAACCGGCCGAGGCTGAACTCGTCGCGCGGAAAATGCGCGGGCACCCAGTCCAGGATCACGCCGATACCGCGCCGATGCATCTCGTCGATAAAGAACCGAAAATCGTCCGGCGTGCCCAGGCGCGAGGTCGGCGCGAAATAGCCGCTGACCTGGTAGCCCCATGAACCGGCGAACGGATGCTCCATCACGGGCAGCAACTCGACGTGGGTGAATCCCATGTCCGTGATGTAATCGCCGAGCTGCTCCGCAAGCTCCCGGTAGTTGAGCGAACGATGGCCCTCCTCGGGAACCCGGCGCCACGAGCCCAGATGCACCTCGTAGATCGACATGGGGCTTCCAAGCACGTCGCGTCCCGCCCGCCCGTCCATCCACTCCTGGTCGTTGAAGCGATAGCTCGATTGAAACACGACCGAGGCCGTCGCCGGCGGCGTCTCCATCTGCGCCGCAAACGGATCGGCCTTGAGCAAAAGCCCGCCGTCATGGGTGCGAATTTCGTACTTGTACTTCGTGCCGGGCCCCACGTCCGGCACGAATATCTCCCATACGCCCGAGCTCCCAAGCGTGCGCATAAGATGGAGCCTGCCGTCCCACTCGTTGAAATCGCCGATCACGCTGACGCTGCGCGCGTTCGGCGCCCATACCGCGAACGACACCCCGCGTATCCCGTCGATCTCGCGCACGTGGGAGCCGAGCTTGTCGTAAACCCGCTCGTGCCTGGTCTCGCCCCACAGATGAAGGTCCAGTTCGCCAACCGTGGGAAGGAAACGGTAGGGATCGACGACGGTGAAGGTCTCGCCGCCCGGATAGCGCACCTCGAAAAGATAAGGGAAGACTTCGCGGCGACCGGGAACGAGAACTTCGAAGAAGCCCGCCTCGTTGCGCCGCTCCATCGGCATCCGGCTCTTCCCGTCGACAATCAGGATGACACCTTCGGCGTTGGGCCGGTACGCGCGGACCACGACTCCATCGGGCGTCGGATGGATACCAAGCAGCTCGTGCGGCTCTGGATGCTCCAGGGTGAGCAGCCGCTCGATCTGTTCATCGGGCGCCTGCCATCCCTCGCGCGCTTGCGTGTCGGTTTCGGTATGCACGGAATCCTTCATGCGTTCGTTACCTACAACGAAAAGCGCCGCGAACGCGACGCTAGAAAAAGCATATCCCCATGCGGCATCGGGGCAAAGCGGGGCGCCGCGTGCGCGCGACCCCCGATTTATGCCACGCTTGCGAAGCGTTGCGGTTCAATTGACGGTCCGCACGCACGCGCTGGGAGGTCGCCCTCAATGGCGTCAACATTCTCAGGTCCTTCCAACCCCGCTTCGCCCGTCGATCCAAAGATGGGCCAGCTCGAGGTTCTTGAGCCGGGAATCGCGATGTTCCACGGCTTTGCCAATGTCGCCTTCGCCTACGGGAGCGGTGAGATGCTCGCCGTGGACACCAGTTCCGCGCGGATGGGCGCGATGGCGCTCGAGGCGATCCGCAAAGTGACCGACGAACCGCTCGCCTTCATCGTCTATACTCACGGCCACGGCGACCATGCCTTCGGCACCGAGCCCTTCGTGCGCGACGCGCTCGCGCGCGGTTACCGCCGGCCGCGCATCTGGGGCCACGAGATGGTGGCGGAGCGCTTTCGCCGCTACGCGATGACCCGCGGATGGCAGGCGCATATCAACCGCCTGCAGTTCGGCGCCGCCATTCCCGTTGACGGGATTTTCTCCGAGCGTTCCTTCCAACCGCCCGACCTGACCTACCGCGACGCGCAGTACCTGGAACTTCCCGGCGGCGAGCCCGTCGAACTGCATCACGCGATGGGCGAGACGGACGACGCGACGTGGGTATGGATGCCGCGCCGGCGGCTCGCAATGGTCGGCGATCTGATCGTTTCGTCACTTCCGAATACCGGCAATCCGAACAAAGTGCAGCGCTACACGCTCGAATGGGCCCAGGCGCTCGAGGCAATCGCCGCGCGCAGGCCGCGTATCGTTCTG
>JAJYMR010000339.1:0-6912 GCA_021786815.1 Deltaproteobacteria bacterium | reverse complement strand
GTTCTGCCCGGCCACGGCGGCGCCTGCGTCGGCGAGGACGCGTGCGCCGAGCTACTTTCCGAAACCGCGCGGGCGCTTCGCTTCATCCACGACGAGGTCGTGCGCCGGCTCAACGAGGGCCAGTGGCCGATCGATATCGTCGAAGCCGATATTGCGCTTCCCGCCGACCTCACCGCAAAACCGTACCTCCAGCCGATATACGGATGCGCGCCGTTCGTCGTGCGCGACGTCATCCGGCGTTACGCCGGATGGTGGTCGGGCGAGCCGTCACAGATGTTTCCGGCCCGCCGCAGCGAGGTCGCGGGCGACATTATCGCGCTGTGCGGCAGGGAAAAGCTTCTTGAACGCGCGCGTGCGATGCTTGCCGAGGGCGAGCCGAAGCGCGCCCTCGCGCTTGCCGAAACCGCCCTCGACGCGAACCACTCCGACGCCGAAGCGGCCGCTCTCAACGCCGAGATACTAAAGCGCCTCGCCGCCGGCGAGCGCTCGTTCATCGCGCGCAATTTCTTTCTCGCTGCGGCGCGCGAACTGGAATCCCGCACGGCGGCGAAGGGCTGAACGCCGGCTCTCTACGCGTGGAACTCCGGCGGCGCCGCGGGCTCGGCGCCGGGTGCCTGATGCGCCGGCTTTCGCCCAAGGCATCGCGCGATCACCACCGTGGCCAGCCCCATATTGCAAAGCGCAAGCAGAATCAGCGCTTCCACCACGCCGGTCAGGATCGTGGTCGGCATCACAGTCACCGACGGGCTCACGATCATGAACAAAGCCGCCGCCGCACCAGCCAGTACGATCAGCCCCAAGATCAAAACCGCAACCGCAAGTCCTTTCATGTAATTCTCCTGGGTTAGGATTCCGCGCGCTCAAAGCCCAGCCCCCGTCGGCGCGGCATCGCCCGCTACCGGTCCGACGTTGCAGTCCGTGCCCAGCGCATCCTGTTAGACGTTTCCGCCCGTGATCCGCTGCAATCGCGGCCCGCTACGCCTATCAAATCCTATGGCTCGCCCCGGGTAAAGCCGGAAAGGATGCCGCGCGCGGGAATCTATCGCTCGGACGAAGCCGAGCGGTCTTGGGCGCCCGGTGCCGCGACCGCGCCGCTTTCCCGGGCGAATCTCGCCCCGAACCTGAGCGCGACCTCGACCAGCCCAATCATCACCGGAACTTCGACCAGCGGGCCGATAACCGCGGCAAACGCCTCTCCGCTTGCGATTCCGAAGGTTGCGACCGCGACCGCGATAGCCAGTTCGAAGTTGTTCGAGGCCGCAGTGAATGAAAGCGTGACCGCCTGCGGATACGACGCGCCCGCGCGGATACTCATCGCGAGCGTGATCGCGAACATCAGCGTGAAGTAACAGAGCAGCGGGACCGCGATACGAACCACGTCGAGCGGCAACCGCACTATCGCCTGCCCTTTGAGCGAAAACATCACGACTATCGTGAACAGGAGCGCGCCCATCGCGAGCGGGCTGATACGCGGGACGAAACGCTCGTAGTACCATCGCCGCCCCTTGAGCGGCACCAGGATCAGCCACGTCGCAAGACCCGCGGCGAACGGAATCCCTAGATAGATTCCCACGCTCTCGGCGATTTGCCCGATCGTTATATTGACCACCGCCCCGCCGAGTCCAAGCCACGCGGGAAGAATGGTCACGAAAACATACGCATAGACCGAGTAGAAGAAGACCTGGAAGACCGAATTGAACGCGACCAGCCCCGCGCAATAGTCCGGATCCCCGCGCGCAAGATCGTTCCACACGATCACCATCGCGATACATCGCGCAAGCCCAATCAGGATAAGCCCGACCATGTAATCCGGATGGCCGCGCAGGAACAGTATCGCCAGCGCAAACATCACCAGCGGTCCGACCAGCCAGTTCTGTGCGAGCGAAAGCCCGAGGATCTTCCAGTCGCGGAACACCCGGCCGAGCTTGTCGTAATTCACCTTGGCCAGCGGCGGATACATCATCAGAATGAGCCCGGCCGCAATCGGAATCGAAGTCGTTCCCACGCTCAGCCGGTCAAAACCGCTTCTCAGGCCCGGAAACGCGTAGCCAACACCGATTCCCAGAACGATTGCGAGGAAAATCCAAAGCGTCAGGAACCGATCCAGCAGCGAAAGCCGTCCCGCCACGGCGCGGATCGGCTCGACAGCGGGCGCTCCGGCACATCGCGCTTTCATTGGCCCTCTCCCTCCGCGCATTCATCGCCCGCGCCGATCGCGCGCAGCCGCTCTTCCATCGCTGCGCGGCCAAGCGTCTCCGGCCGTATCGCGACCAGCATCCTTACCCGCTCCTCGAGCAAGGCAAATACACGTCGAAACGCCGCCATCCGCTCCTGTTCGGTGCCGCACGCCTCGGCCGGGTCTTCGACTCCCCAGTGCGCGGTAGCCGGATGGCCCGGCCATACGGGACAGACCTCGCCCGCGGCGTTGTCGCACACGGTTATGATGAAATCCATTGCGGGCGCGCCGGGGCGCGCGAATTCGTCCCAGCTTTTGCTGCGCAATCCCTCGACCGGAAAACCATGTTCGCTGAGCAGCCGGATTGCGAGCGGGTTCACCTCGCCGCGCGGCCTGCTTCCGGCGCTAAACGCGCGAAAACGCGCCTCGCCGTAACGGCTGAGCAGCGCTTCGGCCATGATGCTTCGCGCGGAATTGCCAGTGCAGAGAAATAGTACGTTGCTAATCCTGGATGACATCGCCTACCGCCTCGTGGCCGCGTTTGCGGCCTTCGATTCATGCGCGCCCGTGCACGGTCGGCGAACCGGCGCGCACGATGCGGACGCGAACTGCACGGGCAGGCAAATCTCAGGCCTTCCGCCGCAACAGTTTTCCGTGAGATACGAGAGCAGGCGGTTAATCGCGGGATAATTGGCCGCGTAGATTATCGAACGTCCGACGCGACGCGCCGTCGCCAGGTTCGCATGCGCAAGTTGCGCGAGATGAAAAGACAGCGTCGGCGCGGCGAGGCCAAGCTGCGAGGCAAGACGCCCCGCCGCAACGCCTTCGTGCCCCGCCTGAACCAGAATCCGGAAAACTCTAAGCCGCGTCTCATGGGCTAGCGCGGCAAGCTCCGCGACCGCGTCTGATTCTTTCATTATTCATGAATTATCGAACATAATTGGGAACGTCAACCGAAGAATGCGTGCTCGCGGAGTCGCATCCTCGCAAAGCCGAAAAGAACGGTTCGGGGGCGATGCTCAGCCCGAGTTCGATTCCTCGCGCCTCAGCGCGACGCGGGCGGGGTGTGGCCGCTTGACTTCTCGCGGTTGATTATGTCGACACAGGTGTCGACGCAGTCGCCGCAGATGTAAACGTTTTGCGCTCCCCCGGCGAGCAGGTACGCCACCTCGTCGCCGTTCCTTCCGCAAAACGAGCATCTGAGCGTGTCATCCTTGTCCATGCGTCCCTCTCCCGGGCTGGTGGGATCGTCAACTCGATGCGATAGCACTTCCGCGGCGACGAGGATACGCGTGCGCCCCGGCGCCCGCGCTTGTTCTTCGAATCCGCTCGCCACCGGCATCAACCCTGCCCAAACGGCGCGGCAGTGCGGCCGGCTGTCCCGTAACGGTTCTTTTTTGCGCACCCTCTGGAATCGCTTAACAATTCGGACAAAAATCAGCCACGTTTCCGGCAACCGGAACCTCGGGAGAAAGACATGGACCTGGCCCAGAACTTCGCCTTTGACCCGCTGGATGAAGCCACCAGACGGCGTCCGTTTCCGCTGTACGATCGTGCGCGGCGTGAGTTCCCCGTCTATGAGCATAGCGGGCTGCCGGTGCTGTCCGTGTTCCGCTACGCCGACGCCGTCGAGATCCTGAAGGACGCCGACATCTGGTCGAGCAATTTCGCCCGGGTCATACAACCCTACCTTTTCGAGCATCCCGAGCTTGCCGAGGAGATGCCGCCGTTTTTCGCCACCTCCGACGGCGATTACCATCGCCGCCTGCGTTCGCTCGTGAACAAGGCCTTCACGCCAAGGATAGTGCGCGCGCTCGTGCCTGCGATGCGCGCGGCGGTCAACGATTTGCTCGATAAGGCGCTCGAGCAGGGCGAAGTGGATCTGGTGCCCGCGCTCACCGCCCCGTTCCCCATCTGGGTCATCGCGCAACTGCTCGGCGTTCCGGCCGAGGACGCCCCGAAGTTCCAGCAATGGTCGCGCGAGCTCGCGCAGAGCCAGATGCAGGGCGTGCTCAGCCTTCCCGGCCCGGAGCTTGTCGAGCGGCATATCGCCGCCACGCGCGCGATGCACGCGTACTTCCGGACCCTGGTCGAAGAGCGCCGCGCCGAGCCGCGCGAAGACCTGACCTCGGCGCTCGTGGCCGTCCAAAGTAACGGCGCGCAGATGACATTTCCGGAACTGCTCCAGATGCTCACCGTGCTTCTGCTCGCCGGCAACGCGTCCACGACCGCGCTTATCAGCAACATGGTGGTCGAGCTTCTGGCCCATCCCGACCAGCTCGCGCGGCTGCGCGAAGACCCGGGCCTGGTTCCGACCGCTGTCGATGAAGTCCTGCGTTTCGCTTCTCCAGTGCAGGCGATGCCGCGCCTGGCCGCGAAGCCGACGGAGTTGCACGGCCGGCGGGTCGAGCCCGGCCAGTTCGTGCTGGTGTGGATCGGCTCGGCGAACCGCGACGAGACCGTCTTCGAAGAGCCCGACGAATTCGACGTCGGACGCGCGTATAACCCGCATATCGCCTTCGGCATCGGCGCGCACTCATGCATCGGGTCCCACCTGGCGACCCTCGAAGGATGCGTGGTGCTGAGCGCGATGCTCGCGCGGACGCGGAGCTTCGAGTTGACGAACGACGCGCCGCTCCCGCTGCATTCGAGCTTCGTGGCGCGTTCGTACGCGCGGTTGCCGATGCGCCTTACGCCGGCCTAGGCGGCATTTCCGGCCGGTTTCGATTTCACACGATGGCGCGGGCTGCCGGCGCCCGGGAAGACGCGCCGGCCTGCGTCGAACCGGTGTGGCTGCCTCAGTCGATTCGGTAGCGCCTTCGCTTGCGCCACAGCGTGGTCACGTTGATCCCGAGCGTCGCCGCTGCCTCCTCGAGCGTGGCGCTTTCGGCCAGCACGCGGGCGATGTGCTCGCGCTCGACATCCTCCAGGCTGGCAGCATGGGTTGCGCGCTCGGGCGCGAGTCCCGCCCCGGGACGAAAAATCGCGTCGGGCAGGTCTTCGGGACTGACCACGTCGGCGTGGCTCAGCACAACCGCACGCTCTAGCGCGTTGCGCAGTTCGCGCACGTTGCCGGGCCACTGGTAATTCACTATCGCCGACGCCGCTTCAGGCGAGAGACGAACCGGCGGACGGCGATTGCGTATCGCTGCCGCGCGCAGAAGCCACTCCGCCAGCGGCAGGATGTCCTCCCTGCGCTCGCGCAGGGCCGGCACCCGCAGGGTAATGACGTTCAGGCGGTAATAGAGATCCTCGCGGAAGCGGCGCGCAGCAACCTCGGTTTCGAGATCGCGATTGGAGGCCGCGATAATCCTGGCGTCCACGCGGATAGTGTCGCCGCTGCCGACGCGCTCGAAATTGTGCTCCTGCACGAAGCGCAGGAACTTGGTCTGAAGCGCCGGGGTCAAATCGGCTATCTCGTCGAGGAAAACCGTCCCGCCGTCTGCCGCCTCCAGGCGCCCCGGCTTGTCCTTTATCGCGCCGGTGAACGCGCCGCGCACGTGGCCGAACAGCTCGCTTTCGAGCAACTGCTCCGAGAGTGTCGTGCAGTTGACGACGACAAAGGTCCGGTCGCGCCGCGGACTCCATCGATGGATCTGCGCCGCGAGCACGTTCTTGCCGGTGCCGCTTTCTCCCGTAAGCAGAATCGTCGCGTCGCTCTCCGCGGCGTGGCGCGCCGTGTCGAGCAAACGCAGCATCGCGGCACTTTCCGAGCCGAGCAGCGGCGCTTCCTCGACCGTTTCGCGCAGCGCCCGGTTCTCGACCTTGAGAGCCCTGAATTCGAGCGCGCGCTCCACCACGTGCTGTATCTGGGCGAGCGAAAACGGCTTCGTCAGGTAGTCGTAGGCGCCGGCCTTCATCGCCTCGACCGCGTTCTCGACCGTCGCGTACGCGGTCATCAGTATGACCAGCGTGTCGGGACGCCGGCGCTTTATCTCGCGCAGGAGCTCGAGCCCGTTCATCTCGGCCATCCTGTAGTCTGTGAGCACGAGCTCGAAGGCGCTCTCGCCAAGCGCACCTAGCGCTTCGGCACCGCTCGCCGCGGCGCCCGCCCGGTGTCCGCACGACTCGAAAAAGGCGACCAGGTTGCGCCGGATGTTTTTCTCGTCGTCGACGATGAGCAGCCGTGCCATCAGAGTTCCGACGCCGCCGGCAGTTCCACGATGAAGCGGCTTCCGTGCCCGTTGGCGTCCTGCAGGAAGATCCTGCCGCCGTGCGCTTCAACGATATCCTTGACGATCGCGAGGCCGAGGCCCGCCGAGCCGCGCTGCGCGCCGTCGCCGTACTGGGCGAACCGTTCGAAGATATGCGCGCGAAGCTCAGGTGGGATTCCCGGGCCCGAATCCTCCACTTCGAGCCTGACCGCGCCGTTTGCCGCGTGCGCGCCGACCTCGATACGACCGCCGGCCGGCGTGTAGCGAAGCGCGTTGCCGATCAGGTTGGACAGCACCCAGGAAAGCTTGACCGAATCGCCGAGGATTTCCGGAACCTGGTCGATTCTTTTCTCCAGGACGACATGTTTTTCCTGGAGCTGGATGACGAAGCGGTCGCAGACCTCGCCGGCGATACGCGCCAGATCGAGCCGTTCCTTCTGAAGCGCGATCAAAGCCGGAGTGCCGCGCGCCAGGTTGAGCAGGTTGTCGGTGAGCTGCTTCATCCGCGTGCACTCCTCGACGATCGTGCGCGCGAGTTCCGCCTGTCGCGGAGTCAGTTGCTCCTTCTGCCGGCAGAGCATC
>JAJYMR010000010.1 GCA_021786815.1 Deltaproteobacteria bacterium | reverse complement strand
TAAACTCGGAAGGGTTTCGGGGGTTCAAATCCCCCCCTCTCCGCCAACGATCTGCTGGAATTACCCGACGAGCGGGGCCTCGGCCTGCGCAATGGAAGCGCGAGTCGTCAACGGGGCGCGCTGGTTTTCGCGAGATCGCTATAGCTGAACGCCGTTTGGATCTCATCCGCCGAAAGCGGCTCACCGTCGGCGTCCGCGTACGGGTAGATGAAGTAGTTGAGCGGCGGCCCGTGCTGGCGCGGGACCAGTTCCAGATCGCGGCCCATCGTGAAGGCGATTCGGTCGGGGTCGAGATGACCGAAATAGTAATCGTGCCGCGACGGTATCTGCCACGCCTTCGAAGCGTCGACCGGCACCCAGGCGCCACCCGCGTAAAACTCGAGCCAGCAATGGTAGCCGGCAATATCGCCCGAGGCGCTTGTGCCCAGCGGAAAGCCGATGATGAAGCGGGCCGGGATGCCGCGCGCGCGGGCAAGCGCGATGAACAGGGAATGGAAGTCGGTACAGTTGCCGTGATGAAGGTCGCAGGCAAACAGCGCGTCGCCATGGCCTACGCCCTTGCCCTTGTGCACGTACGTCATCGTGTGGGTGACGTACTGGTAGATGGCGTGCGCAAGCTGCAATGAGGTGGCGTCCGGCCCGCCGAGCTTCCCGGCGACGCGGGCGATTTTGCCGCCGACGGGGATCATCCGGTCAGGTTGCAGGAAAGCCTCGAAACCGTCGGTGGTAGGCTCCGGGAGCGGGCGAGCGGCGCGTATCAGGTCAGCCGCCTCCTGGCGGCGAATCGCGTCGAAACTTATCGTCATACGGGCCGACGCGGGCATCGGCGCCGTCGCCTCGAAATGAACGGCCCGGTTGCCGTAGAGCGGAAGTTCGACGATTTTGTACCTGAGGTTGGACTCTATCGTGAGGTTGCGGACGCTCTGATACGGAGATCTGCGCGGGAGCGGAATCCAGACGTCCAGCCGATGAGCCGCGCGATCGATCGATCGAATTTCAGCGCGGTAGGTGAAACGAAACGAGCGGGTCGAGCCGGGTGCCGGCAAGATCTCCGCGTCGCCGGCGAGCGCGGCGCCTTTGAAAGGCGCAGCGGCCACACACGCAAGGGTCAAGATCGCCGCGAATACGGCAACGAAAGTTCGACGCACGGAAGAAGTCTTCTCCTGATGCGCTCCGGTTCGTGCGATAAGGCCTGCGCGTTTCCTGCGCGAGGATCTCCCGCGCACGCGCCGGGTCATCTGCGGGCCGCCGGTCTAGTGCCCCGTTTTCTGCCCGTCCGGACCCATGTCGATACCGGCGACGTGAAGCGCTTTCTTCTTCGCGCCGTTCAGATCGTAGTACCGGCGCGTGACGATTCGCTGCGCGTAAAGGCCGCCGCCGGCCTGAACGTTCGTGACGGCTTTCCATCCGCCGAACGCGTCCGCCGTCATGTCGCGGATCGCGTGGAAAAGCCGCGCGCGATACTCGCCGTCCACGCCGTTCATCGTCCCCATGTACTTGCGCACCAGCGGGCCGGTGACCTCGTTCTCGAAGTCAGCGATCGACGGGGCGGTCAGCACCGAGCCGCCCGAGATGTCGTGCAGATGACGCACCATCAGGTTGTAGTTTGCGGCGCCATGATACTTGCCGGCGTTCGTGTACAGTTCGTTGGGGAATGCGCCCTCGGACGTGACCTGGCAGTTCGCGATCGCCGCTTCGAGCGCCGCGCGGATCAGCGTCGCGTGGATGATCATCTCGGAGATTTTTTCCCGGACGTGCGATTCCTTTGCGAGCCCGTTGGCTTCCGCGATTAGCTGCGCGAAGCCGACCATCTGATCCGCCTCCTCGGCCATCCCGGAAAGCCCGCCCAGTCGTTCCCAGAGCCCGAGCGAGTGCGCGAAAATCGCGGCCTGCGCAACCTGGCCGTCGAGGAAGATTCGCTCGTTGGGCACGAAGACGTCGTCGAAGATGACGAAGCCCTCGGGCATATGGGTTTTCGCCGAGACCGGGAAGTCCCGCAGGTCGCGATGGCGCGGGGCGTAGGTCGTATCGACGATTCTGACGCCGGGCGAATTGACGGGAACCATGCACGCGATCGCGTACGACTCCTCGCCCGGATGCATCGCCTTGGTCGGGATCACCATCAACTCATGGCACAGCGAGGCGCCCGTGATGTGCAGCTTGGCGCCCCGGATCACGACGCCGTCCTTGCGCCGCTCGATCACGTGCGTGTAGGCGTCGGGATCGTCCTGTTTGCCGGGCGGACGGCTGCGATCACCCTTGGCGTCGGTGATGCACTCGACGATCCGGATGTCGCGGCGCTGCGCGTCACGCACATACTCGAGAATTCGCTTGCTGAACTCGGGCAGGATATCGGCGATGCGGGTGGCCGCGGTCGTCAACGTCATGATCGCCTGATAAGTCACGTTGGCTACGATGTCGGACTCGTGCAGCAGCGGGATTCGGTCGCGCAGTTCTGCGGCCGAATGCGGAATCGCCATCAGATCGCTGACGGCGTTCGCTCCCGGCTTGTAGAAGCGGTCGTAACCGGCCGCGATTCGCGCCACGCAGTCGGCCAGATGCTCGTGCTTCATGACGTCGCGGATTCGCTCGCCCTCGAAGTAAGTCTCCCGGTTGTCGTAAAGCGATTTCTTGTACTGCTCGCCGGTCATCATACGGCCGTCATTCTCCCCTCGTGGTTTTTTCCGGTCCTGTCCCGCCGCTCGAGCGAGTTCGAGCGAGTTGGCGCTTTCTTCGCTTCGGTGGCGCACTTTGGTCCCTTTCGCGCCAAACGCCCGCAGAAGATGTAGCCCGGACCGGAACCTTTCGGCAAGTTCAGCGGGCGCGGAAACGGCGGCGGGAATCCTGCACGACGGCGCGGGACACGGGTTCAATTGCAACCGCCGCGCGTCGTATCGTCGTTTCGCCGCGCAACTGGCGCGCTCGCGGACGATCGGGCTTCTGCGCAACGCGATCGGGCCGCGCTACGACCTGGGCGCGCTATGGGACCGGCATGCCGACCTCGAATTCAAGCATCGCGACGCAGACGCCACGATGACCACGATGGTCGCGGAGCCGTACGTCAATCATGTCCCGACGATGACCGGCGGATCAGTGCTTTCGCGCCGGCATCGGCCGCGAGTCACTCGATTGCAGTCACGTAAATTGCACGGTCATTCATTCGCCATGCTGGAGCAGGGTGATCTCCACCGCGGCGGCCGGAAGATTTCCGGCTGAATCTCCGGCCTTGAAGAATGCGCCGCCGAGCACCAGCGGAGCCTCGCTGCGAAACCATACGGCGCGCTGGTACGCCTCACCGCGGAAGCACGGCTTGCGATACACGATACGCGCGCGGCAGGCGAACAGCCGCTTGAGGTCATGGCCCGAGTCGTGAAGCAGGTCGGCGACGTATTCCTCCATCATGCGCAGATAGGCCATCCCGGTAACGTGCCGGTTCGGGTCGGTCTGCCCGTAATGCCATACGTGAACCTGCGACTCCGCGAAGTCCGGCCTGCGCGATAAATCGAGCAGGTTTTCGATTCCCGGAACCTCGAGCGTCCGGCTTGGAGACGGACCGAGTCCCAGCTCGGGCGGCAGCTCGGTTACCCGCCTGCGCCGCGGATCGGGATCGTAGCGCGTAAAGACGTTCATCATCCGGGCGCGAGCGAGCGTCGAGCCTCCGAGGTCGCGTACGGTATGCCGACCCTCGCGCACCAGATGGCGCACCGCGCCGGAATCATCGAGCGACTGCCCGAGGTACGACTCGCCGCGGACCTCGACCCTGGCGCCCGGTTCGCAGGCTGCGTCGGTGGTTTCCACTTCCACGTAAACCAGCGGCGTGAAGATGCCGGCCATGTTGGCGAAGTCGTGCGTCCCGGCAAGGATTCGTCGCCACGGCTCGAAATGCGAGCGCCCGGTGTATTCGGAAACCGAAGCAAGGCGTATGGACCGGTTCTCGGTCAGGCTCTGGAAGCCAACAGACTCACGCACACGCGTGCGCACCAGTCGGTCGGCTGGGTTCGGCAGACTCTTGCTCATGGCAGAACCTAATAATCCAGGCTGACGCGGCTCAACAAGGTCATGGATACGCTCTTCGGCAAGTGGAATTCCCACGTCGCTCGGCGCGAGTCAGTTATCGCCTTCGGGGAAGAACGAATCGAGGCAGTCAGGCGCAATCGCCACGATTTTTCTCAAGCTGACATCTATATAGCGAAAAAGTGCAATCATTTGACTATAGGTTCTTTTGAACACTAAAATATGTTCTTGGTCGCTGTTTGATTTCATTGGCGGCACTTGCTGCCTCATCCGGTCAAGAGCGTGCCATGGCGCCACCACTTGCCTTCTTCCTGGGTTCCGAAGAGCCGCCAGTCTGCGCAAAGCCCGAATGGGCCGTCCTGTTTCCTCTCGCATCCCGCCTTTCGGGATGCCTCAACAGCCGCAGGGTGCGTAAATGACCTCATTGATCACCTCCGGGCTCTTCTCCGCAAAGGATTGGATTACAGGTGCAATCGGTTTGTTTTATGGCCCATTGAGGGCGCAAGAGATGGCGGCCCGTGCGCAACGGCGCCTTGGACTGACGGACTTCGGCGACAGTTCGTTCGAAGAGCCGCTGGGGGTGCTGCTCAAGGCCTATAACGAAGAGGCCAACCTGAACCTGCTCGGCCGAATAGCGGCGCGATGGGATACGATGCGGTTTCTGTTGAACCTCCTTTTGCTCAAGGAGGCGGAAACGACCGCGCCCGAGATTCTGGACGAGCCGATCGTCGCTCCGATTCTGATTACCGGGTTGCCGCGCAGCGGAACGACTTTCCTGCACAGCCTTCTCGCGCTGGATCCTTCCAACCGGGCGCCGCTTTGCTGGGAAACCATATATCCCTATCAGCGTTCGCGCCGTTCCCCCGAAAAACGCGACCGGCGGCCGGAGATGGTCGATCGTCAGTTTGCGAGCTTCGTCCGGATGGTGCCGGAACTGCCGAGCCTCCATCCGATGTCCGCACGCTCTCCGCAGGAATGCATCGAGATCGTGGCCCATGTTTTCAGGAGCTACCGCTTCGACACGACGCACGACGTGCCCTCTTACCGGCGCTGGCTCGACGACACGGACCATCAGGCCGAGTATCGATTCCACAAGCGGTTCCTCAAGCATCTGCAACATTCCAAAGGCCGTGGCCAATGGGTTCTCAAGGCTCCCGACCACATTTTCGCGATGGACGCGATACGGGCGGTATATCCCGACGCGCGGATGGTTTTCGTGCATCGCGAGCCGCTGGAGGTCCTGCCGTCGGCGGCAAGACTGACCGAGCTTTTGCGCCGGCCCTTCACGCACGCCATCGATCGGCTTCAGATTGGCCGGGATGTGTGCGAGCGCTGGGAGATGGGCGCGGCACTGCTCATCGCGGAGACCGAGCGCGACCGCCAATCGCGCAGCATCTTCCATGTTCGCTATCGGGAACTGGTCGAGGACCCGCTCGGGTCAGTGGCCGACCTGTATCGGCATTTCGGCATGACGCTGGGCGAGGACGCTGTTGCATGCATACAGTCGTTCCTTGCCGCACGTCCCAACGGCGGCTACGGCCACAACTCATACCGGCCCGAAGACTTCGGCCTCGACATCCAAACGGAATGGCAGCGGTTCACCGATTACAGAGATTATTTCCACATCGAAGGTAAAAAGCGGTTTGCGGCTCCGGCCAGCGTCACGAGGGTGGCAGGGAGCGCCGGGTCGTCCACCTGCTGAGCCGGGCGAACTCACTGCACATCCGGATTTGACGAATGAGTCTGCCCGGTCCTGCCGTATGCGCGCGCGCGATGCCCGAGGCTCGCAAGCGCCGAACCCGATACTGGGTGGCGTTTCTTCCCGCGCTCGTGCTGATTGCCGGAATAGCGGCGGTCGCGACGCTTGTCGCTCATTACGGCTTCCACGTGATTGGCGACGCGCTGATCGCGGTCGGCGTGATGGGTTTTGCCGCGATCACCGGTTTTCACCTTGGAATTGTCGTTTTGTGCGGCGTCGCGTGGTTTGTCCTCGTGCCCGAGTCGCATCGTTCATCGGCATGGCCTTTTATCCTCGGACGGCTGGTCCGAAACGGAGGCTCGGAAGCGTTGCCGCTGTCGCAGTTCGGCGGCTTCGTGATCGGCTCGCGCGCGGCAACTGCGGCGGGTGTCCCAGGCGCGATGTCGTTCGCCTCGACCGTCGTGGACATCACGATGGAGTTGTTGGGCGAGATAATCTACGTCGCGCTTGCGCTGGGGATTCTTTTGGCGTTGCGGCCGCGAACCGGGCTCGAGACCTGGGTCGCGGCGGGGCTCGCCGCGGCCACGCTTCTGGCGATCGCGTATGGCGCTTTGCAGCGGCGCGGCTTCGCCATCCTTGAGCGTATCGCAAGGACGGCTCCGCAAGGGGCTGGAGTCGCGGCCGGAGCGGCTTCGCTTCAGAACTGTATCGACGAGATTTATCGGCGGTTTCGGGGCCCCCTGCTAAGCTTCCTGTTGCATCTGTTCGCATGGCTCGCCGGCGCGGTCGAAGCCTGGTTCGCGCTGAAACTGATGGGAACGTCTCCGGGACTTGCCGCGGTCTTCTCAATCGAGGGCCTGCTCTGCGCGGCGCGAGCGATCGCCTTTGCCGTACCCGGCGCATTTGGAGTACAGGAGGGCGCATACGTCCTGCTGGGCGGACTGTACGGAGTCACTCCCACGAGCATCCTTGCCCTCTCGCTGCTCAAGCGCGCTCGAGACCTGATGCTTGGCGTACCGCCCCTGTTGGCCTGGCAATTCATCGAGGGCAGACGGCTTCAGCAGCGCGAATCGGCCAGCGTCGAAGCCCGCTGACAGGGCTTGGCCTTGGCGCTGGCAATCAGTTCAACGGGCGCGTCATCACGCGTCATTGGCCGGTGAATTTCGCAGGGCGCTTTTCGAGGAATGCGCGCACGCCTTCGGCGAAGTCGCTTGAATTGCCCGCCCGCCGTTGCATCTGGCGTTCCAGGTTCAGTTGCTCTTCGTAAGTATTGTCGGCGCTCTCCCAGTAAAGCCGCCGAATCAGTCCGAGCGCGAGGGTCGGGCCGCTCGCCAACTCGCGCGCAAGCGGCATCGTCTTTTCCATCAGCTCCGCGTCGTCATAGACCCGGTTGACGAGGCCCCATTCAAGCGCCTTTTCGGCGGACAATTTCTCTCCGAGCAGAGAAAGCTCCATCGCGCGCGCCCTTCCGACCAGCCGCGGCAGAATCCAGCTCGAGCCGCCGTCGGGAACCAGCCCGATCCGGCGAAATGCTTGCAGGAAAAAGGCCGAACGCGCGCACAGCACCAGGTCGCCCATCAAGGCAAAGCTCATTCCCACTCCCGCCGCTGCACCATTGACCGCCGTGACGAAGGGCATCGAAAGCCCGCGCAGACGGCGCAGAAAGGGATGGTACTGCGTCTCCAGCACCGCTCCCGCATCTCGCGAGCCGGCGGGGCCGTTCGGCCCACCCTGGAGATTCGCGCCCGCGCAGAAGCCGCGCCCAGCGCCGGTCATCACGAGACATCGCACTCCATTCCTTGCATCCTCGACCTCATCGAGCGCGTTCATCAGGCCACCGAGCATCTCCGAAGAGACGGCGTTCATCACTTCGGGATGGTTGAGCGTCAGGAGGGCGACCTGTCCTTCGATGTCGAGCTTTACGCGAGCAAATTCCATAGGTGTCTCCGGTTCGTCGTGTGTGAATCAACCGTTCAGGTTTCGGATTTCCAAGTAACATTGAGCGCGACGGTTCGACAATCTTCGCGCGCACCGGGCGCAAGCGGTTCGACCGAATGCGCCGGCCGTCGGCGGTTTGCCACGACGCTCACCGGGCGTTAGCGTTCGTATCGGCGAGAGGGTGCCGATAATGACCACCTTGCGAGGCCGAGACCTGCTGCGCGACCCCCGTCTCAACAAATTCACCGCCTTCACCCCGGCCGAGCGTGAGGCGCTGGGGCTCGTGGGTCTTTTGCCTGAAGCCGTCGAAAGCGCGGAAACCCGGCTCGAGCGAGCCAAATCGCAGTTGGCGCGCAAACCCACGAACCTCGAGAAGTATCTGAGCCTGTCCGCGCTTCAGGATATCGACGAGACACTCTTCTATCGCCTTTTGATGTCCGAGCCGGCCCGCTTCGTGCCGCTGGTTTACACGCCGACGGTGGGTGAGGCATGCCTCGAGTTCAGCCATATCATCGAACGGCCGAAGGGCCTTTACCTTTCGATCGAGCGCAAGGGTCACGTGCGCGAGGTTCTGCGCAATTGGCCGGAACGCGACGTGCGCTTTATCGTGGTCACGAGCGGCGGACGAATCCTCGGGCTGGGCGACCTCGGCGCAAACGGCATGGGCATCCCAATCGGCAAGCTTGCGCTCTACACGGTGGGCGCGGGAGTGCCGCCGCGCTTCACGCTGCCAATCATGATGGACTGCGGAACCGACAATGAGACGCTTCTGAGCGATCCGTTTTATATCGGCCTGCGCCGCAATCGGCCCTCCATCGCCGAACTGGACGAATTCGTCGAGGAATTCGTAACCGTTCCGATCTGGCAGTTCCCGCGATGCTGTATTCAGTGGGAGGATTGGGCCCGCGCCGACGCATTCCGGTTGCTCGCGCGTTACCGTGAGCGGGTATGCTCTTTCAACGACGATATCCAGGGCTCGGGCGCGGTCGCACTGGCGGGAATCCTGAGCGCGCTCCGTATCACGGGCGGCAAGCTCGGCGAGCAGACGTTTCTGTTCCTTGGCGCGGGAGCGGCCGCAATCGGAATCTCCGACATGCTGACGCGCGCGATGATGCAGGACGGGCTAACGCACGAGCAGGCGTGCGCGCGAATCTGGCTGTTCAACAGCGCGGGGCTGCTGGAAACTTCGCGCAGGGACTTGGAGGATTACCAACTCCCCTACGCACACGCACACGCGCCGAGCGGGGACTTTGTCGCCACTATCGAATCGCTCAAGCCGACCGTCATTATCGGCGTCAGCACCGCCGCCGGGCTTTTCAACCAGCGCGTTGTCGAGGCGATGGCGCGGCTCAACAGGCGTCCTGTCATATTCGCGCTCTCCAATCCGACCTCGCGCTCCGAGTGCACCGCTGAAGAGGCCTACAAATGGTCGGAGGGCCGCGCCGTGTTCGCGAGCGGGAGCCCGTTCCCGCCGTTCAAATATCGCGAGCGAACCCTGACGCCCGGGCAATGCAACAACCTGTACATCTTTCCGGCGGTTGGCCTGGCAGTGTATGCGACCCGCGCGGCACGGGTGACCGACGAGATGTTCATCGCCGCGGCCCGCGCCGTCGCCGCGCAGGTGACCCAGGCCGACCTCGACGCCGGCCTGATTTATCCACCCCAGGCGGACATCCTGAAGACCGAGATGCACGTTGCCGAGCGCATCGCCGACATGATCTTCGACGGCGGGCTTGCGAGCGTGAGCAAACCGCCCGATATGGGCGCGTTCATCACGTCACACGTTTACAAGCCAGAGTACCGAAGCCTCGTCTGAAAAGATTGCGCGACTTCGGCCGCGTGAGCTTGACCGCCTGCGGCAGGCGCGGTCGATTCCGGGAATCCCGCTCAGCCGAGCCTGTTAGTTGGCGTCGCGTCTTGACGCGTAACGACGCTCCAACTGCATCATGCGGCCGAACAAATCCGCGACGTTGCGCCGCGAATTATCAGCGTTGATTTCGCGATAAATCGTGTCCACGGTAACCGCGAGCCTCTCCGCGTCCAGCCAATCGCCGAACGACCCCAGTGCGATATCCTGCGCGGCCTCCCATGAATTCATTCCCGCGCCATGGCGTTTGCGCGTTTCGCGATCGAGGTACACCAAATAATCCTGCATGCGTTTGACGCCGGCTTTGTCGGTGATCGGACCGTGCCCGGGGACGATCACGTCGGCGTCGAGAGCCATGATTCGATCGCAGGCTTTGATCCAGTTGCTCACCGGACCCGCCCACGCGATCGGAGTGCCGTCGATAAACAGAATATCGCCCGTGTAAACGATCCGATTCGCGGGAATAAAGGCGATTACGTCGCCAGCCGTGTGCGCGGGCCCCACCTGGATAAGCTCGACCCGCTTGTCTCCGACCCTGATAGTTTCCTCGCCGGTAAAGGTCCGGTCGGGAAGCCGGAAGGTAACGCCCGCAAAATCGAACGCGCCGAAGATTCGCTTGAAAAAAGCGCCGACCTCGCCCATCGAGTCTGCGTTCTTTATCACCTGGGCGAGCGTCTGCGGATTGCCCTCTTCACGCATCTCGTGCGCGGCAGCCTCGGACGCGATGATCACGGCATTTTTCGCGAGGCGGTTGCCAAAGGTGTGATCGCCGTTCGAATGCGTGTTTACCACGAATCCGATTTTGTCCGCACCGAACCCGGTCGCGTCCTGCATCGCGGCGAGCATCTCCGCGGTCAGCCGTTCGTCGAACAGCGTGTCGACGAGGAGCGATTGATCTCCGTCGATAATCAAACCCGCGTTGCTATAACCCCAGGTGCCCGACGGCTGCAGGTACGCATATGCGCCGTGTCCGAGGTCATGCAGCCCCTTGGTGAATTGCCATTTGCTCATGCTTTCTCTCCCAAGTGCACTCGTCAGCCCCCGAGCGAAACAGAATGCGGAGTATCGCGGTAATCGACTGAATGTGGCAAGGGCGATCGAGACAAACCGCGCGTCCGCGCCACTTGACGGCGTTGACACGAGCTTTGCGCTGCCCTAGGCGTTAAGCTACCGACCAGTCGGCCCAAGGAGGGTGCCTTCAATGCTCTCTCGTGGCGCTTCGAACCTCGATCCGAGCGAGAGTTCCGCCGCTTCGGCCACGCCACCGCCAGGCGTAATCGGCGCGCTGCGCGAAGCGCCGGGACCGCGCAACCCGCTCGCCGGCCTTCGGCTATTGAACTTTGAGAAGGCGCTTTCACATCTCGGGCAGATGTTCGAGCGTTACGGTGACGTCGTCAGGTACAAAATCGGGCCTTTCCCGCTCTTTCTGATCGCGCATCCCGACGGCATCAAGCACATCCTGCAGGACAATCACACGAACTATGTAAAGTCGCAGGATTACAAAATTTTGAAGCGCCTGCTCGGGGAGGGACTGGTTACCAGCGAGGGCGCGCTATGGCTTCGCCAGCGCCGGCTGATCCAGCCGGTCTTTCATCGACAGCGCGTGGCCGGGTTCGGCTCGATCATGACGGAGGCGACCTTGGAGATGCTCGAGAGCTGGCGGCAGCCGGCGGCCGAGGGGCGCGAGATCGACGTCTCGGCCGAGATGGCGCGCGTTGCGCTCAAGATCGTCGGCCGGGCACTGCTGAGCATGGATCTCACTGACGAAGCGGAAGCGATCGGGCGCGCGATGACGGACGTCAACGAGCGTTTCGGCCGTTTCGACCTTGGAATCCTGATGCCGTCTCTGCCGACACGCGCCAACCGTGTGTTTCGCCGCGCCGCTGGTGAACTGAAGCAGCTTGTCGATGAGATCATCGCCGAGCGTCGGCGCGAGAATCGCGACCGCGGCGATCTGCTCTCGATGCTGCTTGCGGCGCGCGACGACGAAACCGGCGAAGGCATGAGCGACCAGCAGTTGCGCGACGAGGTCCTGACTCTCATTCTTGCCGGACACGAAACCACTGCCACCGCGCTTTCGTGGACCTTCTACCTGCTTTCGCAGCATCCGGAGGTCGAGCGCAAACTCGAGGCTGAACTGCGCGAAGTGCTGGGCGGACGACCTGCCACGGTCGCCGACCTGCGCAACCTGACTTACACGGGGATGGTGCTCGATGAGTCGATGCGTCTTTATCCGCCAGTGTGGGCGATCGGGCGCTCGCCGATCGAAGACGACGAGGTCATGGGCTACCGGATTCCGAAGCATTCGATGGTGATACTGAGCCAGTACGTAACGCATCGCCATCCGCATTTCTGGCGCGAGCCCGAGCGCTTCGAGCCCGAGCGCTTTTCGTTCGACAATTCCAAGGACCGGCCGCGCTACGCGTTTTTCCCGTTCGCGGGCGGGCCACGCCAGTGTATCGGCAATATGTTCGCGCTGACCGAGGCGAACATCGTGCTCGCGACCGTCGCGCAACATTATCGGATGAGACTCGTCCCCGGTCATCGCGTCGAACTTCAACCGCTGGTTACCCTGCGCCCTCGCTACGGTATCAAGGTCACTCTTGAGACAAACTCGACCAGACTCGGCTGAAGGACGCGCGGAAAGTCCGTGCGTGAGATGGGAAGGCGGCGCCCGGCCGCGTTGTAGCGTTATCGAAGCAAAATCAGCGCGTGGCGAAGTGCCACCATGGAGGACCCTATGAGCGGCTTCAAGCAATTCCTGTTGCGCGGCAATGTGGTCGACATGGCGGTCGGTATCGTTGTCGGCGCCGCCTTCGGTACCGTCGTAACTTCCTTTGTGAAGGACCTGCTGACACCGCTCATTGCCGCAATTGTCAAGCAGCCGGACTTTTCAGCTATCGCGTTCGAGATCCACGGAAGCAGGTTCATGATCGGCAGTTTCGTAAACTCGCTCGTTTCGTTTCTGATAATCGCCGCGGCCGTCTACTTCGCGGTCGTATTGCCGATGAACGCTTTGATCGCTCGCACAAAACCTGCGCCTGAGGCGACCACCAAGCGATGCCCGGAATGCTTAAGTGAAATTCCTATCCAGGCGAAGCGTTGCGCATTCTGTACGTCCGCGCTCCAAGGCTGACAAATAGTCATCAGTAGCGACGGAATCGTCGACCTCCCCGCCTGGATGGCGACTGTGGAAAAGCGTGTCGCGGGACGCCTGCCAACGTCGGGTCGGAATTGCTATCGCGACCTGCAGTGATTGTTTGGCTGGCGCTGAGAAGGCTCACGGGGAGTGAGCATCCCGCGCAAAATGCTGCGTGGGTCGTGTGAGTTGTTCCCATAGAAGTCACAGGCTGTCTCGATTCGGAACAGCTAGCTATTGCTCTAATTTGCAAAAATTCGCTCAATGTCCCGTGTTTGCCCTAATTACATCCAAATTCGCTTATGGTCTGCAATTTGCTGACCTTAACTGCCGCTGTGGCTCTCGCTCTGAAACGCGGCGATATCGCCACGACCGCTCTGATTGGCCCGCAGCGATTGCGGGAGGGATGCTGCGCTCTATGACAGAGCGTCGGCATCGCGCAACGGAAACAAATCCACGGAGGGTTCCGACCAATGAACAGACTTGTCGCATGGCTCTCGCGCACGGTGGTGATTGGCGTCTGTC
>JAJYMR010000359.1 GCA_021786815.1 Deltaproteobacteria bacterium | reverse complement strand
CCGATCACACAATCGGGTCGCTCGAGCAGGTCCTCGCTATCCAGTGGTAGAGAATTTGCAAGGAGCAATTATCGCGGCCGGCAGGGGGGAACGACTGCGCAGGAGCACGGGTAACCTGCCGAAGCCACTCGTCACGCTTGGCGGGCGGACGCTGCTCGCGCGGCAGGCGATGATGCTGCTCGGCGTGGGCGCGAGCGAGGTGCTCGCCGTGGTCAACTCCGAAACCGCGGGCCTTATCGAGGAGCGCAAGGTGGAGGTGCCCGAGCGCCTGGGTCTTATCGTGCGCGACACGGCCAACTCTATGGAATCGCTCTTCGCGCTTGGTGAGCGGCTTGCTCCCGGTCATTTCGTGCTTGCCACGGTGGACGCCGTGTTGGCGCGGGACGAGATGGCGAGGTTCGTTTGCGCCGCCCGCGCGATGACCCTGGACGGCGGCTTCGACGGCGTTCTCGGAGTCGTGGCATGGCGCGGCGACGAGCGTCCGCTGTTCGCCGAGATTTCAGCAAATGGAGCAATAACCCGGCTAGGCGACCGTAAGGCCCGTACGGTGACGGCCGGTATCTACTTCCTTTCGACTCGAATCTTCGACTTCACGACGCAAGCGCGCGCCGCAGGGCTCGGAGCGATGCGACAATTTCTTGGGATGCTGCTTGGAAATGATGTACGCCTGGGCGCGTTCGAACTGAGCCAGGCGATAGACATCGACGAAGTCTCCGACCTGGAAGCCGCCCGCGCCACGATAGGGGACAAAGCATGAAGCATCGCGCAATTGGTATTTACCGCGAGCATGAGTTTTCCCCGGGAAAGGTGGAAGCCGACGCCGCGATCATCGACGCCGTGTTGCAGGAACTTTCCTCGCTCGGTGTCGAAACCGCCGCGGTCGATGCGAAAACTTTCGCCGCCGGAATCGACGCCGACGCCGATTTGCTGCTGGTGATGTGCCAGGGCGAGGCCGCCCTCAAGCGGGTGGCCGAGATGGAGGCGCGCGGCGTCCTCACGCTCAACTCGGCGCTTTCGATTCGCAACTGCTACCGCGACCTGCTCGGAATCGGACTCATCCGCGCCGGCGTGCCCACCCCCGACGGAGCGATCCTTGGCACCGCCGCGCCGGTCAATCTCAAGACCCTGACGGCGCTCGATTTCGACGCAGGCGTTTACGTCAAGCGCGGCGACCTGCACGCGCTTGGGCCTGACGACGTACAGGAGGTCAGCGGCCGAGCGTCGCTGCTCGAGGCGTGCAAGGCCTTTTCGCGCCGCGGCGTTCATACAGTTTACGTGCAGCAGGCCGTGGAGGGACGAACCGTCAAGTTCTATGGCGTGAGCGGCGCCGAGTACTTCACAGTGCTCGCCGAGGAGGGCGAAATCGCGCCCGGCGTCGCACGCAAACTTGCGGAGGCGGCTTCGGTGGCCGCCTCGGCCCTGGGTCTGGACGCGTGGGGTGGTGACGCGGTCTTGAGCGGAGAGCGGTTTGCGATTATCGATTTTAACGACTGGCCCAGCTACAGCCAGGTTCGCAAGGCCGCGGCGCGAGCGATTGCGCGGCGGGCCCTCAAGCGCATACGGCGCCGCGAGGAAGATCTCGCCCGGCGCATTCAGGAAAGGAGCGGTCCTCCCGGCCGTTAGATGACAACTTCCGAGCCCAGGCTTCCGAACGTCAGGACACCCGTTCCGGGACCCAAATCACGAGAGATATTCGAGCAGGAACAGCGCCTTATCGCTCCCGGCCGGCAGCGAATCTCGTCGCTCGCCGGGGTCGCCTTCGACCACGGCGAGGGCGCGACGCTGACCGACGCGGACGGGAACACGTACGTCGATTTCTTTGCCGGAGTTGCGGTCGCCAGCCTCGGCCATGCGCATCCGCAATTCACCAGCGCGCTCGAGCGACAGGCTCGCCGGCTTATCGTCGGCACCTTCGCCAGCGCAGGGCGCGCGGAGGCGCTGCGCCTGCTTGCCGAGGCCGCGCCTGGCCGGCTCAAACGAGCCCATCTTTACAGCGGCGGCGCGGAGGCGGTCGAAGCGGCGCTGAGGCTTGCGCGCTCCGTCACGAAGAAGCACGAGGTGGTGAGCTTCTGGGGCGGATTTCACGGCAAGACCGGCGGCGTGCTCGGTCTTATCGGCGACGAATCCAAGCAGGGCTACGGACCGCTTTCCGCCGGCCGCTACCAGGTGCCGTACGCGGACTGCTATCGATGCCCGTTCAAGATGAAATATCCGCAGTGCGGGCTTTTCTGCGTCGATTTCGCGCGCGCGCAGATCAAAAACTCCTCGGCCGGCGCGATCGCCGCGATTCTCGTCGAGCCGATGCAGGGAACGGCCGGCAACGTGGTGCCACCGGACGACTGGCTGCCCGCGGTGAAGTCGCTGGCGAAGGAACTGGACGCGCTGCTTATCGCCGACGAGATGATCACCGGATTCGCACGCACCGGAAAATGGTGGGGCGTTGAGCATTCCGGCGTCGAGCCCGACGTCATGACCGTCGGCAAGGGGATGGGCTCGGGCTTTCCGGTCTCGGGCGTGATGCTGAGCGACGAACTCGGCAAGGCCGAGCCGTTCGGAAAGCCGAGCGCGTCGTCGTCGAGTTACGGCGGAAATCCACTTGCCGCGGTCGCGGTCGCCGAGACGATCAAGGCGATCAACGCCGAGAAGCTGGTCGAGAATTCGCGCAAGGTCGGCGCGTTGCTGCTGGGCCGGCTCCTCGACCTCAAGGAAAAGTACGAATTCGTCGGCGACGTGCGCGGCCGCGGCCTGTTCATCGGGATGGACCTGGTGCGCGACGAAAAGACCGGCGAGTTGCTCAGCCGCAAGGTCACGGAAGTGATCTTCAAGGAAGCGCTCAAGCGCGGGCTGCTCGCGATGAGCTACTTTCCGCGCGTCCGGATCAACCCGCCACTGGTAATCACCGCAGCGCAGGCCGAGGCCGGTGCCGCAATCCTCGATGAAGTCTTCGCCTGGGTGCGCGACAACGTCGATTGGCGCGCGGCGTGAGGCTCCTGCCGGGAAAGGCTGCTGTCGATGGCTGAGCCAGGAAACCAGGCGCTGTTCCTCGATCTTGCGGGCACGCTCGTCGAGATGGACGAGACGCGCCAGCTCCCGCTTGACGCGAACGGCAATATCGTAATCAGGCTTCTTCCGGGCGTGGCCGAAAAACTGCGCCCGATACGAGACCATCTGATCTTTGTCGTCACCAACCAGGCAGGTATCAGGCGCGGACGGCTCACGATGGAGAAGGTCGAGGCGGCGCTTGGCAAGCTCGACGCCGAATTGGGCGGGATTCTGAGCGGATGGATGGTTTGCCCACATGACGACGCCGATCGATGCGCGTGCCGGAAGCCGGCGCCGGGGATGATAAGGGAACTCGCCGAGATGTACGGAGTTGAGCTCAGGACTTCGACGATGGTCGGCGACCAGGAAATCGACGAGCAGGCGTCGCGTGCCGCGGGCGTGGGCCGCTTCGTTTACGCGAAGGACTTTTTCGGCTGGTGAGAGAGCTGCGCGGCCGTCCGCGATGGCGCAGGCCGTCGGTTCGCGCTAAAAACTCGTCTCGCCACTAAACTTCGCCACGGGAGGCGCCGCGCATGAAGATCGGAATCCTCGCGTTTATCGCCGAATATACCGCCGGGCCCGCGCAGGTCGCGCGCAAGTGCGAGCAACTCGGCTTCGACACGCTGTTCATCCCCGAGCATCCGATAATCCCCGTCCGTCACGTAACTCCCTATCCGGGAAGCCGCGACGGCAAGATACCGGATATCTATTCGCACATGGTCGATCCGTTCGTCGCGCTCGCGCTCGCCGCGGCGGCGACCAGCAAAATAAAGCTCGGCACCGGCATCTGCCTGGTTCCCGAGCGCGACCCGCTCCTGCTCGCCAAGGAGGTCGCCACGCTCGACCATTACTCGGGGGGACGCTTCATCTTCGGAATCGGCGCCGGATGGCTCAAGGACGAGAGCGAGATAATGGGTGTGGATTTTCGCCGCCGATGGCCGATGACGCGCGAGTACGTGCGCGCGATGAAAGAACTGTGGACCAAACCCGAGCCGAGCTTCGAGGGCGAATTCGTCAAGTTCCCGCCGGTCAGAAGCTATCCGAAGCCCGCGCAAAAGCCGCATCCTCCGGTCCTCGTCGGCGCAGGCGGCGAGCGCGCGCTCAAGAACACGGCCGCGATCGGCGACGGATGGGGCCCGCTGATGCTCTCGCCGGCTGAGCTTGCCGAACAGTTGGGCACACTGAAGAAGCTATGCGCCGAAGCGGGCCGCGATTTCGGCAAAATCGAGATCTCGGTGTTTGCGCCGGTGGGCGGCAAGGATCCTCACGCTGCGGCTAGGGAATATTTACAGGCCGGAGCGCATCGCCTGGTCCTGTTCCCCCCGACGCTCGCGCCCGACGAGTGGGAGCGCGAACTCGAGGACATTGCCCGCGCCTGGATGTGAAGCTGCGCGGTGTAATTTCGGGTTTCGGCGAAGTCGCGGCGCAGGGCCATCTTGCCGGATGGCTCTCGCGCCCCGGCGTCGGCATCGTTGCGGTTCAGGACCCACTCGCCGAGCGACGCCATCTGGCGCTCAGGCTCTTGAAGAACGTCCGGGTCTATGACGACCTCGAGCTTATGCTGACGGGTGAGTCGCCGGACTTCGTGGATATCGCAAGTCCGCCCGCGCTTCACCGCCCCGCGATCATGAGTGCGCTCGAAGCCGGCGCGCACGTGCTGTGCGAGAAGCCGCTTTGCCTCGACCTCGCGGAATTCGACGCGCTCGTCCGTGCCGCGCGGCGAGCCGGACGCGTCCTGATGTGCGTGCACAACTGGAAGCATTCGCCAAGCTATCGGCGCGCGTTGGAACTTTGCGCCTCGGGCAGGCTCGGAGCGCTTACTATGCTCGATATCGGCCGGCTGAGAACCCGCCCGGCCGGCGCCTCGGGAAGCTGGCGCGCGGCAAGCGCGCTCGGTGGCGGAATCCTCATCGACCACGGATGGCACGTCGCGTACCTGATGCAGTCGCTGATGGGCGGTGAGGCTCCGATCGCCGTCTCGGCTCATCTCGAGGCGCGCGAGGACGGCGGCGTTGAGGAGGTTGCCGACCTTTGCGTTCGTTTCGCCCGCGGACGCCTTGCGCGGTCTCATCTGTCCTGGCGCGCGTCGGTCAGGCGCACGACGGCGTCCCTTTACGGCGAGCGGGCGGCGCTGGAAATCGAAGGCGATCGCATTATTTTGACTGAGCAGGGCGGCCGGACCGAGGATCTTTCGGTTACCGACGCTCCCGACGATTCGTATCATTCGGCCTGGTTCTCAGGCGTCGCCGAGGAATTCGAACGCGCGATTGCGGGAGGCCCGGATTCGCCCGAAGCCGTCCGAAACACGGCGGAGGCGATTACGGCGCTTCGGCTTATCGAAGCCGCCCGCGAATCGTCCGCCCGGCGCGGGGCCGAAGTCGAACTGGCCCGCTAAGAAGGTGGCAAGTCGCGATAAGGACGGAAACCGCCTTCGCTCGGGTATCTATTGACTTTCCGGATCATGACAATAAAGTTAACGCTTGACCGATAGGTTAGGCCGGCTTGCCGGTCCGGTAGCGATTAGGCGGGTTTATGGGCAGGTAGGCGGCGCAGGCGCCGGAGTCGCGCCGCCCGGCTGACCCGAATCCGCAAGTTACACCGGCGCATTTCGGCCCTATTTCCGTAGAATGGTAGGATCTCAGACCAAGGGACCATCGCAGGAGCCTCACGGCCAGCAGTCGCAGGACTCGCGCGACGAGATACTCAAGGCCGCCACGCGTCTGTTCGCCAACCGCGGTTTCCATGAGACCTCGATGTCGGAGGTTGCGCGCGAGGCGCGAGTGAGCAAGGCCCTGATTTTCTGGCACTTCAAGACCAAGGAAGAACTCTTCCTGGCGGTCCTGAACCGGCTGCTGGAGCCGTACTTCATCGATTTTGCTGAAGAATCGCGGATGCTCGACGAGCGCCATCAGATTCTCCGGCTGGTCGAGTTCTACCTGCTGTTCGTGCGCGACCACGCGAACTCGGTGCGTTTTTTTCTTGCCCAGATGCTGCGCGAGCAGCGCCTGTCCGAGGGCTTGGGCGAGCAGATCATGAAGCTCTACAGCGGGTACCGGGACATGCTGGTCGAGCTTATCGCGCGGGCCCAGGAACGCGGGCTGTGCGCAACCGGTTTCACGCCCGAGAACGCCGCCGGCTTCATCCTGTCGGCGCTCAACGGACTGATGATCGAATTCCTGTTCATGCCGGGCGCCACGATGAACCCCGAGTCCGCCGTCTCGATGGTTGACCAGTGGCTGTTCCACGGCAGGGAACGGCAGGAAACAAGCGTCGGCAAGACCGAGCATTGATGTAGAGCCGCCTCGAAGGCCAGGGAGTTTCCAACGCCTATGCGAATGCCGCTTAAACTGATGACGGACCTCGGTCGCTACATGCGCAGCAAGCGCAAAGCGGGCGAGAAATATTTTCCGCTGGTCCTGATGCTCGAGCCGCTTCACGCGTGCAACCTTGCGTGTATCGGATGCGGCCGCATCGTCGAATACAAGGACACGATCCGCGACATGCTGCCGCTCGAAGAGGCGCTCGGCTCGGCTGAGGAGTGCGACGCGCCGATCGTATCGATCTGCGGCGGCGAGCCGCTCATGTACAAGCACATCGTCCCCCTGACCAAGGGGCTGATCGAGCAGCAGAAACGCCACGTCCAGATCTGCACCAATGCGATCCTGCTCGAACGCTTCGTGCGCCAGGTGCCTCCGAGCACTTTTCTCAGCTTCAACGTCCATATCGACGGGATGCGCGAGACGCACGATCGCGTGGTCGACAAGCAGGGCGTCTTCGACACCTGCGTGAAGATGATCAAGATGCTCAAGGAGAAGGGCTATCGCGTCCAGACCAACACCACGGTCTTCCGCGAAACCACCACCGAGGAACTGGAAGAGCTGATCAAGATGCTCGCGGGCCTCGGCGTGGACGGGATGCTGCTCACGCCCGGCTATCACTACCAGGTACTGACCAACGACGACATCTACCTTAAGAGCGACGAGATGCCGTTCAAGTTCAGGCGCGTGCGCGAGCTTTCCGACCATTACAAGATCATCAACACGCCCATCTATCTCGATTACCTTGTCGGTGACCGCGATCTGTCGTGCAGCCCCTGGACGACCGTCACGCGCAACCCGCAGGGATGGAAGGGCCCCTGCTATCTGATTACCAACGGCCACTACAAGACATTCAAGCAGCTTCACGAGGCGACCGACTGGGAGTTCTACCGCACCAAGCAGGACTTCCGATGCCGCGACTGCAAGCTGCATTCGGGATTCGAGGGAACGGCCGCTCTCGAATTCGGCAAGAGCGTCAAAGACTCCTGGCGGATGGTGCGCCACTATATGTTCTGAACCGATGGCTTTGAAAGCAGACCCGAGGCTCACCGGCGTAAACGGGGCCGTCCGGGTACCGTCACAGGGAGTCGTCGCCGCGCATCCGGCCTGGGATTTGCCGGCCGAGGGAGTCCAGGGTGTTTGAACTCGTTCGCTATTTGAAGGAACGGGCGTCGCTTGTTGAGCGTTCGCTCGCCGCTGCGGTGCCGCAGTCCGAAGGACCGTCGGCGCGGCTTGACGAGGCGATGCGCTACAGCCTGCTCGACGGCGGCAAGCGCCTGCGTCCGATCCTGGCGCTCGCCTCGTGCGAGGCGGTCGGCGGCGCGCTCGACGACGCGCTCGCTTTTGCCTGCGCGCTCGAGATGATCCACACCTACTCGCTCATCCATGACGACCTGCCCTGCATGGACGACGACGACCTGCGCCGGGGGAGGCCGACCAATCACAAGGTCTACGGCGAGGCGCTCGCGACGCTTGCCGGCGACGCGCTTCTGACCGACGCCTTCGGCGTGTTGGCGCGCTCGCCGCTTGCCCGCCGCGCGCCGGCGCTGGTGGCCGAAACGGTCGCGGAACTGTCCGAAGCCGCGGGCTCGCGCGGGATGGTCGCGGGGCAGGTAATCGATCTGCTCGGCGAGGGCCGCGCGATGGAACTCGGGGAACTCGAATACCTGCACGGCCGCAAGACCGGAGCGCTGTTCCTCGCCGCCGTGCGAGGCGGAGCGCGCCTGGGCGGCGCGAGCGCGGCGCAGATGGAATCGCTGACCGTGTACGCGAAGGCGCTGGGGCTCTGTTTCCAGGTGGTCGATGACCTCCTCGACGTCGAAGCCTCGACCGAGCAGATGGGCAAGCGCACCGGCAAGGACCAGGCGCACGGCAAGAACACCTATCCCGGACTGCTCGGACTGAAGCGCTCGCGGGAGTTCGCCAACGAGCTTTCGGCGCGCGCGGCCGGGGCGCTGTCTGGTTTCGACGAACGCGCGGAGCCGCTGCGCGCGCTGGCCGGCTTCGTCGTGGAGCGAAAACTTTGAACTCATCCGAAACAACCCCGCTCGCCTTCGCGGGCGCGCGCCAGGCCGTGCTGGTTTCGCCGGGACACCTGGAAATCCGCGATTTCGAACCGCCCCATCCGGGCCGCGGCGAAGTGCTGATCCGGGTCGCCTGCGCGCTTAGCTGCGGCACCGACCTGAAGACCTACCGCCGGGGCCATCCGGTGTGGAAACTGCCGACTCCGTTCGGGCACGAATTCGCGGGCGTGGTCGCCGAAGTCGGCGAAGGCGTGCGCGGGTTCAAGCCGGGTGACGCGCTGATGGCCGCTCCGACCGCGCCATGCGGCATCTGTTTCTATTGCCAGCGCGGACAGGAAAACCTGTGTGCGCAGACGATGGAGCGGATGGTGATGGGCGCGTACGCCGACTATCTGCTGGTTCCCGCGCACGTGATCGCGCGAAACGCGTTCCTCAAGCCCGCGCATCTCGGCTTCGAGGAAGCTGCCCTGCTCGAACCGCTCGCCTGCGTAGTGCACGCGCACGAGACGGCGCGGCCCGAGTCGTTCGAAAGCGTTCTCATCGTCGGTGCGGGGCCGTTCGGGCTCCTGCACATGCTTGCGTTGAAATCGCACGGGGTGCGCGAGATCGCGGTGGCCGGGCGCGGAGCGCAGCGCCTTCGATGGGCGGGAGAGCTCGGCGCCGACCGCGTAATCGACGTCACCCGCGACGACGCGGAGGGCGCGGTTGCCGCGCTCAACGCCGGTTTCGGCCCCGATCTCGTAATCGAATGCACCGGGCAGGTCGAAGGATGGCACGAGGCGCTAAGGCGCGTGCGCCGCGGCGGACGGGTCGTGTTCTTCGGCGGATGCCCGGCGGGCACGACGCTCAACGTTGACACGCGCCGGATGCATTACGACAACCTGACGCTGCTCGCCCCGTTCCACTTCCGGCCGCGCGATGTGAAACGCGCCTTCGACATGCTCGCCGACGGCAGGCTCGGCGCCGGTGCCATCGTCAATGCGCGCCGCCGTCTTGGCGAACTAGGCGAGGTGTTTTCGATGCTCGAGCGGGGCGAAGCGCTCAAGTGCGCCGTGATTCCATAGACGCTTCGGCAAGAAGGAAAGTTTCCAGGACCAACCCGTAAAGACCTATGAGTGAAGCTCTTCAACAGGTGGAAAACGGCGAAATCCGCCCGGTGGACATCTCACGCGACGAGTTCGTCGCCAAGCTCGATTTCACGATCGAGCGCGCCCAGAGTTCGCTGCTCAGCCAGCAGCATCACGAGGGCTACTGGCACGCGCCGCTCGAAGCCAACGCCGAGATGAACGCCGAATACATCATCTTCATGCACTACATGGATGCCGTCGACCGCGAACTCGAGGAGCGGTTGAAAAGGCTTCTGCTCGACGTCCAACAGGCCGACGGAAGCTGGGCGCTCTACAAGGGCGGCGAGGGCTACCTGTCGAGCACGATCGAGGCCTACTTCGCGCTCAAACTGACCGGGCTGCGCGCCGGCGACGAGCCCATGATGCAGTCGCGGCGATGGATTCTCTCGCGCGGCGGAATCGAGAAGACCGGCACGCTTGCGCGCTTTTACCTCGCCGCGATGGGGCAGGTGCCGTGGACGGCGACCGCGTCTCTGCCGGTTGAGGTCGCGCTTCTGCCCAACTGGTTCTTCTTCAACATGTACGAGCTTGCCTCGTGGGCGCGCGGAACCGCCTTCGGCCTGATGCTGCTGCAGGCGGCGCGTCCGGTCGTGCCGGTCGATTTCCGTAGCGGCGTGCTCGAACTTTATATCCAGCCGCCGCATTTCACTCACTTCAAGCAGCCGCCCGGCCGCAATCCGCTCTCGCTCAGGACCCTGTTCAACGTGGTGGACAAGGCGCTCAGGTTCTACGACCGCCATCACCTGAAGGGTCTTCGCGCCCGCGCCATCAGGACCGCCGAGAACTGGCTGCTCGAACGCCAGGAGGCCAACGGCTCGTGGGGCGGAATCGAGCCGTGCTACCTGCTGAGCACGATGGGGCTCAAGGCGCTCGGCTACCGCAACGACCATCCGGTGATCAAAAAGGCGCTGGAGGCGGCGCGCGAACTGGTCTGGGAGATGGGCGATCGCGCGATGTACATGCCATGCGTTTCGCCCAACTGGGACACCGCACTTGCCGCAAAGGCGCTGCTCGATTCGGGACTGCCGGCCGATCACCCGGCGCTCGTGCAATCGGTCAAGTGGTTCATCAATAATCAGATCTTCAAGCGCGGCGACTGGTCCGTGAAGCGTCCCGACCTCGAACCCGGCGGATGGGCGTTCGAGTTCTACAACGACTGGTATCCGGACGTCGATGACTCCGCGGTCATCCTTGAAGTGATGGCCCGCACGGAGTTCGCCGATTCGCATGCCAAGGAGCGTTCGATTCGCGCCGGCGCGAACTGGGTGATGGGCATGCAGTCGTCCGACGGCGGATTCGCCGCGTTCGACGCCGACACCGACAAGAAGTGGCTCAACCAGATTCCGCTTGCCGACGTCGAAGCGGTGATCGACCCGCCGTGCCCCGATCTCACCGGACGGGCGCTCGAGATGATGGCCGCAGTCGGCTACAGCGCGGACCATCCGGTTGCCCGCCGCGCGCTCGCATGGCTCAAGCGCAACCAGTCGCCTGACGGCGGATGGTGGGGGCGATGGGGCGTCAACTACGTTTATGGCACGTGGTCGGCGCTGATGGGCGTGCGCGCGATCGGCGTCGATTTGACCGAGTCGTGGGTCAGGCGCGCCGTCGCGTGGCTCAAGGCGCATCAGAACGAGGACGGCGGATGGGGCGAGAGCCCGCTGAGCGACAAGGATCCGGCCTGGCGCGGACGCGGCCCGAGCACCGCGTCGCAGACCGCGTGGGCGGTGATGGGCCTGCTTGCCGGCGAGGACGGCATTTCCGAGCACGCGATGCGCGGGCTTAGGTGGCTGGTCGAACGCCAGAACGAAAGCGGCGCGTGGGACGAGCTGGAATCTACCGGCGCGGGCTTCCCCAACCACTTCTATCTCCGCTACCACTTGTATGCGCACTACTTTCCGCTGATGGCGCTCGGAAGATTCCGCCAGCGCCTGCGCGAGACGGCGGGAAGGTAGAACAGGCTCGATGAAGGCGATTTCGATACTCGGCTCGACCGGCTCGATCGGCGTCACCACGCTCGACGTGGTCGGGCGCTTTCCCGAGCGCTTTCGCGTGGTCGCGATGGCGGCGGGGCAGAACCTCGACTTGCTGGCCGAGCAGGTCAGACGTTTCAAGCCGGAACTTGTGTCCGTCGCCACGCCCGCGCTTGCCGCGGAACTGCGCCAGCGCCTGGGCCGCCAACGGGCCGAAATCGTCCACGGACTCGACGGTGCGATCGCCGTCGCGACCCATACCGACGCGCGGCTCCTGATGTCCGCGATGGTGGGAGCGCTCGGACTCAGGCCCACGCTTGCCGCGATCAAGGCGGGCAAGGACATCGCCTTCGCCAACAAGGAGGTGCTCGTGGTCGCGGGCGAGATGATGACGCGCTCGGTGCGCGAGCACGGCGTCCATCTGCTTCCCGTCGACAGCGAGCACAACGCGATTTTCCAGTGCCTGGAGGGCCGCGAGCGCTCGACGCTCAGACGCATCATCCTGACCGCCTCGGGCGGCCCGTTCCGCGAGCTTCCCATCGAGCGCTTCGCCGACGTGACCGTGGCCGACGCGCTCAAGCATCCGACCTGGCGGATGGGCAGCAAGATAACGATCGATTCCGCGACGTTGATGAACAAGGGCCTTGAGGTAATCGAGGCGCGATGGCTGTTCGACGTCGCGCGCGAGCAGATTTCGGTCGTGATCCATCCGCAGAGCGTCATCCACTCGATGGTCGAGATGGTGGACGGCTCGGTGCTGGCCGAGATGGCGATACCGGACATGGCGATCCCGATTGCGTTCGCGCTTGCCTGGCCCGAGCGCCTCGAACTCGGCCATCTGCCGCGGCTCTCGCTCGCCGATTGCGGGCGATTGTCCTTCGAAGAGCCCGACTACCGAAAATTCCCGTGCCTCGGGCTTGCGTACGAAGCGCTTTCGGCGGGCGGCACGATGCCGGCGTGTCTGAACGCGGCCAACGAGGAGATGGTCGCGGCGTTTCTCGCGGGACGGGCGCGCTTCGTGGACATTCCGCGATGTATCGAGACCGTGATGGAGCGTCATCCCAACGCCCCGGCGCGCACGCTCGAGGATCTGCTGGAAGTGGACGAATGGACCCGGCGCGAGACGCGAAATCTCCTGGAACGGCGGTACGCGAGTTGATGAGCGGCGCGTCGCCCGAACCTGTTGCCGTCCCTGCGCCCAGGTCCGCCGACCTGCAACGCGACTCCGTCTCTTCGGCCGCGGAACTTGCTGAGGCCTACGCATATTGCACGCGGCTTGCCCGCTCCCATTACGAGAACTTCACGATCGCGTCGTGGCTGATGCCGCGCGAAATGCGCCCGCATATGCATGCGATTTACGCCTACGCGCGCATCGCCGACGACTTCGCCGACGAGGACCACGACTTGGCGAAGCTCGACGCGTGGGAGCGCGAGCTCGATCTCTGCTACGCGGGCGAGGCGCGCCATCCCGTGTTCGTCGCGCTCGCCGCGACCGTGCGCCGCTACGATATCCCGCGCGAGCCGTTCGCCGATCTTCTCGTGGCCTTCCGTTCCGACGTGAACTTCCGCGGCTTCGAGACGCTCGACGAACTTCTCGGTTACGCGCGCAACTCCGCCAATCCGGTCGGACGGCTGGTGCTTTATCTTTTCGGATACCGCGACGCCGAGCGCCAGCGCCTCTCTGACCTCGTATGCAGCGGGCTTCAGCT
>JAJYMR010000401.1:2585-13350 GCA_021786815.1 Deltaproteobacteria bacterium | reverse complement strand
ATAGGCGGACGCCAGCCGCTTCGCCTCACCAGCGGACACGTCCGGTGGAGTATCCATGGCGTCTGGCATACCTCCCAAGAGATGCTGAAACTGCATCGCGGCGAACCGTTCGCCTTCATCAACAATTCGGTCGCCGAGGCCAAAGGAATCAGCGACCACGACTTCATCCGGGTCTTCAATGACTACGGAGAATTCCTCGTCAGGGCCAAGCCGACGCCATGCGTGCGCCCGGACCAACTGGTCATCTATCACGCGTGGGAACCGTACCAATACCCGAACGGGATGTCGTACGACGGGCTATTGCCCGGCCCGCCAAAGGGTATTCACTTCGCCGGCGGGTACCGTCATTACCAATACAGCCTGATGACGTGGACGCCGTCCCAATCGGACCGTCACACCAACATCGCGTTTGAGAAGGCGCAGTTTCTGGGATAACCGCGGAGGGCCGGAAGATGTCTCGCGCAACGCAACAGGGCGAAAAGGCCGGTGATAAGCGTGATTCCGAGCGGGAGAGCCGTCAGTACTGGCATTGGGACGACTGCCGATGGGGCACGCATCGGGTCAACTGCTATCCCGGAAGCTGCCCTTTCAAGGTGTATGTCAAAGACAGCAGGGTAGTGCGCGAGGAAATATCGTGCACCTATCCGGAATTTTGCGATCCGGAGGATCGGGTTCCGGATTACAACCCGCGCGGATGCCAGAAAGGATACCAGCACTCGCGCGCGATGTACGGCCCCGACCGCGTGCTCTACCCGATGAAGCGCGTCGGAGAGCGCGGCGACGGCAAGTGGGAGCGTATCGGATGGGAGCAGGCCTTCGATGAGATCGGCAGAAAACTCGCCGACGTCATCCAGAAGTACGGCGGCAAGGCGCTCCTCGACGATCACGCCGCCAACGGAATCGGAGTGTTCCGCGGCGCCGCCGAGGGTTCCAGCACCGGTATCACCGCGCTGCTTGGCGGCGTGAGCCTCGACCTCGACTTCGTGACGGGGGATTTCAAGTCCGGGCAGTGGCTCACGTTCGGCGAGATGCATCACGCGCCCGGGATCGAGAACTGGTTTCTGCCGGACACGATAATCCTGATGTCGAATCCGGTGTACGCGAACATCCCCGACGTCCACTACGTGCTGGAAGCGCGCTATCGGGGCGCGAAGATAATCGCGGTCGCGCCGGACAAGAATCCGTCCTGCCAGTTCGCCGACGTTTGGGTGCCGATCAACTGGTCCGCCGATCCGGCGCTCTGGCTCGGCGTGTGCAAAATCCTTGTCGACAACGGATGGATCGACCGCGACTTCGTGGCCGAGCAGACCGACGCCCCGGTGCTCGTCCGAAGCGACGACGGGCGCTTCCTGCGCGACTCCGACCTGCGCGAAGGCGGCGACCCGGAGCAATTCTATGTAATCGACGCCGCAACCGGGGAACTCGCGCAGTTGCCCAAGGGCACCCTCGAACGCGCGTGCGAATATGCCCTGGATGCGCGCCGCAAGGTGCGCCTCGCCAACGGGGCGGAGGTCGAAGTGCGCACCGTGCTCTCGCGGCTCAAGGAGCGGTTTGCAGAGTACACGCCCGAAAAAGTGCACGAAATGGCGGGCGTGCATCCCGACACGCTTCATCAAATCGCGGAACTGTGCCGCCCGCCGCGCAAGATCTTCGGCTACATGAACTTCCTGGCCGGCAAGCTTTATCACGGCGACTTGCTCGAGCGCTCCTACTGCTACGTGCTGGCGCTCACCGGAAGTGTCGGAAAACCGGGAGCGGGTACGCAGGGATGGTCGCCAGGAACCGAGGCGGCCGCGTCGATGTCGGCAGTGAGCGGGATGCCGAAGCAGTTGATCGAGTCCTCCGAGCCCATCGCGGCGGTGGCGACCATGTCGCAACTGATGATGGAGGACTACAAGACCCGGCTCAAAATGGATCCAACGATGCCGCCGGTGGAGGCGGCAAACGGCGCGACGCGCGAGGCGCTCAAGGCCTCGGGAGTGCTCACGCCGGGCGCTTTCCTGTGGTACCGGCACGCCGGTTACAAGGAGGTCTGGGACAAGTACCTCGAGGATCCCTACACCGACAAAAAGATCAGCGACTACGCCGAAGACGCGCTCAAGCACGGATGGTGGGACGGTTTCGACCATCCGGTCGAGCCCAAGGCGATGCTGGTTTCCGGCTCGAACCCGCTCCGACGCCATCGCGGCGGCATGAATACCTACATTAAGACGCTGTGGCCGAAGCTCGACGTCATCGTGGTATTCGACACCCGATGGAGCACCACCGGCCTTTACGCGGACTATGTATTGCCCGCCGCGTCCTACTATGAATACGCCGACGCCAAATATTCGACGCCCGACACGCGCCTGCTCTGTTTCACCGACCAGTCGGTACCGATGCAAGGCGAGTCGCGCTCGGACCGGCAGATAGCGCTCGGCATCCTGCGCAGCGTCGCGAAGCATCTCAAATCGCGCGGCATCGAGAAATACATGTCGGGCCAGCGCGAAATCATCGTGGACGATCTCTATTGGCGTGCCACGTACGGCGACCGCTACGGCGAGAGCAACGAGGACGAAGAGCGGCTGGTGGACGATTGCCTGAAGGCGCTCGGCGGGATGGGTTGGCTGTCCAGTCTCGACGACGAGGAACTAAGCCTCGAGAACATGCGCAAGAACGGCAAGGCGTGGCTCGCCGGCCGGCCGCCCTGGCACGGGATCGTCTGCCAGAGTTCGGACATGGTGCCGGGCGAGGTCCACGTTCCGATGCGCGACCAGGTGGAAAGAAAGATTCCCTACGCCACCACCACTCGGCGCATGGAATTGTATATCGATCATCCTTACTTCGTGGAGGCCGACGAAGCCCTGGTGCGCTACAAGCGTCCGCCGAATATCGGAGGGCGGCAGCCGATGCGGCTTACGGGCGGGCACGTCCGATGGAGCATCCACGCCAACTGGCATACCTCCGAGGAGATGCTGAAGCTGCATCGCGGCGAGCCTTTCGCCTTTATAAATGACAAGGCCGCCGCCGAAAAAGGGGTCGCCGACCACGACTTTATCCGCGTCTTCAACGACTACGGCCAGTTTCTCGTCAGGGCGAAGCTGACCCCGTGCGTGCGACCGGACCAACTGGTCATCTACCACGCCTGGGAGCCCTACCAGCATCCGAACGGGATGCCGCAGGACGGACTACTACCCGGTCCACCAAAGGGTATTCATTTTGCCGGAGGTTATAGGCATTTCGAATATACCCTGTTCAATCGGGCGCCCACTCAGAACGACAGGCAGACCAACATTTCGTTCGAGCGGGCTGATTTCGAGGCGCACTGATGTCGAAGGTCGGAGGTGCCCTGCCTTCGTGGTACTGGCCGGTGGGGATACCTCGCCGGGTGCCTGTCGTTCAGCAGCCGCTCGGAAAGGTGCTGCGCCAGCGCCTGGCCGCCGCGGCTGACAAGCCGGCGGTCGTGCGCGGCGAGGTGACGCTGACGGGCACCGAGCTTCTCGAGCAGGTGCAGACTGTCGCCGGTGGGCTCCAGGCCGCGGCCTTCAAGGGACCGTTGGCGCTACTGGAGTCCGATCCGCTCGAAAGCCTCGTCCTGTTGCTCGCCTGCGTGTTTGCCGGACGTCAGCTTTTGCTTCCGGAGAGCGAAAATCACGCCGAACAACTGGCGTCACGCATGGCTGAGGCAGCGGTCGGTGCGATCCTCACGGCGGGCGGAGCGGGGAAATTCGAAGCCGGGACCCTCGAAACGTTGCGAAAGGCGGACCTCAAGGGCACTTATAATCAAAACGCGGGACCCAAGCGCGCGGTCGAGCCGGCGGTGCTTCTGCCGTCTAACCGGGGCGTCGTGAGCCACTCGCATTTTTCGCTCTCCGCGATGGCGGCTTCGCTCGCCGCATTCATCCCGAAACTTCGCGAAATATCCTTCGTATGGAGCGAGCCGGTAATTGGCTCGTGGGAGGCCCTGACCGGAATTCTGCTCGCGCTGCTTCATGGGATGCCGATCATCTTCACCGAGCTCGACAGCGCCGCCGAGCAGTGGTCCAGGAGGCTCGAGCGCAATTTCTATCTCATAATGCAGCGTCATCAGGCCGACGCGATGATGGCGCGCGGGAGCGTCGCGCCGATGGTCGCCGGGGCCGAGCACGTCTTCGTATCGACCGGCCGTTTCGATTCGCGATGGCGCAAGCGGCTCGAAGCGCTCTGCGGGCGGCCGATCTTCACCATTTGGGGATTGCCCGAAGTCGGCCCCGTGGTCGCGCCCCATCCCACCTGGCTGCCGCCGCACGGCCACGGCTTTCCGCTCGTCAACGTGTCGCTGATTCCGATCGATCCGGGCAGCGGGCGCGTATCGATCGTTCCGTGGGAGATGCTCGAGCAGGCGGAGATGGGTGTCGAGGCGCTGTCGGCGATGCTCGGTTATGCGGAATCGGCGCGCAATGCCGGAATCAAGTCCGGCACCGCGCTCCGTACGCGGCAAATTGCGAGCATGGATCACGTGGGCGTCGTCGTTCTTCAGAGCGAAGAGTCCGCGGGAGGCGGCAATGTCGCTGACTGAAACAAGGCTCCTGTTCGACGTTCCGAACGGACGGCTCGTCTTTGCCGCCGGCGCCCTCGACGCGTGGGCCGAGCATCTTTCCTGGTGTTACGAGTTGATGGGAGTAAAACGCGGAGCGACACTCGCCGTGCAGGATTTCGGCAGCAGCCCGCTTTCGTTTCTCGGCTCGTCGCTTCTGATGCCGGGGCTCGCGCGTGGCGTCGCCGAACGGCTGGACGGCCGTTTCATCTGCCTCGACGCTTCCCCCGAGCGCGTGACTCTGACGCCGGCGGTGCTCGAACAGGTCGCGGTTGACGCGCTCGTGGTCCGCGCCGACGTCACCGCGCTTCTCTCCGCCGAGATGGGCAAGAAAGCGCGAAACGGCTCTCGGACGCTGCATCCGCGCACCATCGTGGCCTTCAACGACGAGGATCCGCCGCCCGTGCGCGTCGGCGCCACGCCCTGGCGCTTCCTTCTTCACGTGCCGTCGAGCCTGCTGATGGCGCCGGAATGCCGCGAGTGCGGGCGCTTTCACCTGCGTGCAGGAGTTTATCGGCTTGACGGCGATGAAGTTTCGAACCTGCTCCACGCTGGCGCAACGACGTGGCATTTGCCCGCCGGATGGAGTTCCGTGCCGGGTCGCTGCGCGCTCGGTCTCGACGACCCGCGGATTTCGCCCGCGGCCTGGACGCAAGACGGTTGAACGCTGATGCCTGAGACTTCACACGCGCAGGACTGGTTCGAGGAAATCGAGCGATGGCCGAGCGCGCGGCTCAGAAGCTGGCAACTCGACCGGTTGCGCGAGGTCGTGGCTCATGCGCGCGCGAACGTCTCGTTCTATCGGAGCCTGTGGTCGAAAGCGGGGCTTCGGGAAAGCGGGCTCGACTCGTTCGACGACTTCGCGCGCCTGCCGATCATCACCAAGCAGGACCTGCTCAAGGCGCGCGGCGGTTGGGCCAACCCGTGCGACGGCCCGGTCGGCTTCAGCACGCGCGGAACTTCGGGCGAGCCGCTCCTGCTTTGGCTTGGCGCAACCGAGGAGGAGATTTACATCGCGCCCACGATGCGCGGCTTTCGATGGGCCGGCTTCGCGCCCGGCATGACCGCGCTTCTGATGAGTCCGGTGTGGCATCGCCTGGCCGCGTGCGAGACGCACGCCATAGCCCGGCTCGGCGGCGATTGCGCGTTTTTCTGGGGAAGCCTCGGCCCCGACAACATGGATTCGTTCCTTCGTACGCTTACCTCGGTTCGGCCGCGGTTTGTCACCACGACCGCCCCGTTTCTGCTCGCGCTCGTGCGCCGGGCCGCACACGACGATCTTCGTCTGGCAGAAGCTTTCCGAGGCGTCGAGTCGATCGTCGCCGTCGGGCTGCCGCTTACGCCGCGAATGCGGGAATTTCTCAGGGCGCGGCTTCAGGTCGGCGACGTTTTCGAACGTTCCGGCACGCAGGAAGGCGCCGCGCTCGACGACTGCCGGCTGCACGCTACGCCTCACATTCACGAGGACGTTTGCTATCTCGAAGTCGTCGACGCGGACGGCGCGCCGGTTGCGGCCGGCGAGCGTGGGCGGCTTGTTGTCACCAAACTTGCCGCTGCTGGAAGCATTTTTGTCCGCTACGACACCGGCGACATCGCGGCGTTCGCCACGGGCGAGTGCGAGTGCGGATGCACTTTTCGAAGGCTCAAGATCTACGGGCGTCCGGAAAGCAGTGTGATGGTGGGCGAGCGGATGATCACCGCCTACGACGTTCGCCTTTGCGTCGAGGAGAATCCCGCCCTGCTTGGGCGAAATGTTCTGCTGATTCGCGATCGGTCGGGTGCCTCCGAGGTCCTGACGGTCGCTATCGAAGGCGGGGAGTGCGACGGCGACGATACGGCCGACAGGCTCCGGAGCCGGCTTGGCGTCGCGCGCGCGCGAATCGTCTGGCTCGGTGGTCTTCGAATCAACTGGGGCTTTCGCCAGGTAATCGACGGCCGGGAAATCGGGATATCAAATGGATAAGGCGCGCAATATCAAATTGATGCTCCCGACCAACTGGGATCCCACGCTAATCCGCCGAATCGCGCCCTTCGCGCCCGAGTACATTTACGGCAGCTTGCCGGCGGAAGCGACCTTGCGGCCGGCTTTCGTGCTGTCCCAGGCAAGCGAAGAAGATGTCGCCGCCCATATAGAGGAGGCTGCACGGCACGGAATCCGCTTCATATACGTGATGAACGCGACCTGCCTGGGCAATAAGGAGTATTCCGAGGAGGGGCGTGGGCAACTGCTTCAGCGCCTCGAATGGGTCGCCGAGATCGGCGCGGCTGGCGTGGTCACGGCGAATCCGTTCCTGATGGAGCTTGTACGCGAACATTTTCCGGCGCTCGAGCTGCACATCTCGGTGCTCGCGTCGGTTGACGACCCGCGCAAGGCGAAGTTCTTCGAGGATCTCGGCGCCACGGTGATTCATCTCGACCCGCAGGTGAACCGCGACTTCCGCCGTCTCGAAGCGATCCGGAAATCGGCGGGATGCCGGCTGTCGCTCGTGGTAAACGAGGGATGCCTGCTCAGTTGCCCGATTCGCCAGTATCATTCCAACATGATTTCTCACTCCGGTGAGAGTATCGCGGGCAGATACTACGTTGACTACTGCTACTACCAGTGCTCGCTGAAAAAAGTCGCCGACGGCGCGGAATACCTGCGTTCCCCTTGGGTTCGGCCCGAAGACCTCGGCGTCTACGAGGATCTGGGCATCGACCTGTTCAAGGTCGCGGGCCGTGAGAAAATGGGTGAGGGGCCGAGCTCGCATACCGATTGGATAGCGATGGCGGCCGGCGCCTATCAAGCGCGCCGATGCCGCGACGTTGCGCAACTGCTCGTCGGCATCCAGCCGCCGATGTCGCTCATGGGAGATGCGCCAAAACCGCTGGACGTCCGTATCGACGGCCGCAAGCTCGACGGCTTCCTGCGGTTCTTTCGCGAGGACCGCTGCTCGCTCGATTGCGAGAGTTGCGATTATTGCGGGCGATGGGCGCGGCGGGCGGTTTCGATCAAAGGACGTAGCGGGGACTGCGCCGAGGGACTTGCCGCGGACCTGGAGACGATTCGGGTCGGAAGCTATCGGAGTGGCCGGTGATCACGCTCGAACTGCAAATCCTGATCGCGCTGCATCTGCTGTTCGCGGCGATTTTCGTGGGCTCCAACGTGTTCTTGGATTTTCTGCTCACACCGCGCCTGGATCTGATCCCTCCCGGCCAGGCCGCGCGCCTCGGCGACCGGCTGGGAACGGACTTCGCCATCCTGAACTGGATAACGCTGGTTGGCCTTCCGTTGACCGGACTTTTGACGCTCTGGCGGCTTGGTACGCTCGGGCAGTTCGTCCACGCCGCCTTCTACATGAGCGGCTATGGAATGGCGCTGGTTACGATGATCACGATTTGGGGCACGCTGATTGTTACCGCGAGCATCTTGACGTTCTATTTGCGCCCGCGCGTCGTGGTGAAGCTTCCCTACGATGCAAGCCGCCAGCTCGTGGAAGGGGCGAGGGCGGATGCGATGCGCTACGCGAACTGGATGCGATGGTTGGCGCGGTACAACGTGGCCGTCTCGATGCTGGCGATAGTGGTCGGCGGATTTCTCAGGTTCGGAGGATTCGGTTTTTGAGGAATGTGGCGAGAGTCGAAGACCGCGCGTACGCGTCGCGCGCAGCCGAACGCGAGGGGAGGGCGCACGCATGAATCCCGGCGGCCCGCATCCGGAGCGCCAAGCGGACACTGCCCGTCCGGCCATCGCCGACCGCTTCGGCAGGGTAAAGCGCAAGCTTCGGGTGTCGCTGACGGATCGGTGCAACTACCGATGCGTGTATTGCATGCCCGAATGCCCGGTCTGGAAGCCGCGCGCGGACATTCTTCGGTTCGAGGAGCTTCATGCGCTCGTCGGTTTCTTCGTAAGGAGACTTGGTATCGAGCAAGTGCGCCTTACCGGCGGCGAACCGCTCGTGCGCCGGGGCGTGGCCGGGTTCGTGCGGATGCTCGCGGATCTGCGCGCGTCGGGGCTAAACCGCGTCTCGCTTTCGAGCAACGGCGTGATGCTTGCGCGGTTTGCCGGGGCGCTTGCCAGAGCGGGACTCGACGACGTGAACGTGAGCCTCGACGCGATTTCGCCCGCGCTGTTTTCGCGGATGACCGGCGGCGGCCAGGTGCGCGACGTCCTTCGCGGTATCGAGGCGGCCCGCAAGGCCGGTTTGCGCGTAAAGCTCAACGCGGTGGTAATCCGGGGGATGAACCAGGACGAAATCGTTCCTCTGACGGAATTTGCCGTGAGCGAAGACCTTCCGCTCAGGTTCATCGAATTCATGCCGCTCGACGGCCGCGGCTTCTGGAGCGCCGACAAGGTAGTAACTGAGAGGGAGATTCTTGCGCTGGTATGCGAAAGGTTCGAGGTATCGGCAACGGAACGCACGAACGAGCCGGCCTCGTATTATCTGCTCGACTCGAAGTTCCAACTGGGAATTATCGCGACAGTTTCGAACCCGTTCTGCGCCCGATGCGACCGCGTGCGGCTGACCGCGGACGGCCGGGTTTTTTCCTGCCTTTTTGCGCCGGCGGGCGTTGACCTGCGCGAGGCGCTTGCCCGAAGCGCCGGCGGGGCCGAGAGCCTCGATTCGCTTGTGCGCGAGGCGATTTGGAACAAACCCGCGGGATTTATCGAGTTGCGCGGGCGTGGCGAAGTCAGCATGAACGTTCTTGGCGGTTAGGAAACCGCTTTGCCGCCGGCGCCAAGTGCACCGGACGACTGTGAGAGGAAGAGCGATGAACATTCACGTGAATCCACAAACATCGAGCCGCATCCTGGGCCGTGCGGCCGCCGGCCACAGGCTTTCGCGCGACGAGATTATCGCACTATACGGCCTGCCCGCCGACGAAGTCGCACAAGCCGCCCACGAAGCGCGGCTCAGGCAGACGGATCCCGAAACCGCCACGTACTCAATCGGCGGCAATATCGACTATACAAATGTCTGCACGGTCGCGTGCAGGTTCTGCGCGTTTTATCGCGCGCGCCATCAGGAAGGCGCCTACACGCTAAGCTTCGACGAGATAGCCCGGCAGATGGACGAGATAGTGCGCGTGGGCGGCAGCGACGTCCTTATGCAGGGCGGCGTCAATCCCGATCTCGCGTTCAGTTGGTATCTCGACCTGATGCGGATGCTGAAGCGCGATTACCCGCAGGTGCATGTCGACGCGCTCAGCCCCGAGGAGATCCTCGGCTTGGAGAAGCTTACCGGGCGCGCGGCCTATGACCTTCTTGCCGAACTGAAGGACGCGGGTCTGGACGGTATGCCCGGCGCCGCCTCCGAGATACTGGTCGACGAGGTGCGCCGCAACGCGGCTCCGACCCGGATAATGACCGGCGACTGGTTCCGAATCGTGGACGCGGCGCAAAGCCTTCACCTTCAAATTGCGTGGGTCGGGATGGTGACTGGGTTCGGCGAGACTCTCGGCCAGCGCGTCGAGCATCTGCTTGCACTACGCGAGCAGCAGGAGCGCGCGCTGCAACGTTACGGCAGCGGCTTTGCGGCTTACAAGGTGTGGCCGGCCAGGCTGGAACACACGCGGCTCAAGAACATGGCGTCGCAGCAGAGCGGAGACGAAATTGCCGCCGAGTACGTCCGCAATGTGGCGATCTCGCGGCTCGCGCTTGACAACTTCGTCAACCATCGGGCTGTATGGCGAACGATGGGCTTCGCCGTCGCAACCACGGCGCTGCGCTCGGGAGCCAACGATCTCTGCGGCACTGGTTCGATCAACGCGATTAACGCGACGATCGTCGCCGCCGGAAAGCATCTACCCGATCCCAACCAGGCGCTGCTCATCGAGGTCCGGCGATGTATCGAGGACGCGGGCTTCGTCCCGGCGTTGCGCGATCCGTATTACAACGTCCTCGCTCGCGACGAGCGAAAGACCGAGGCGATGGCGGCGCGCAACGACGGCAACTGAGAGGACCAGGCCCAAACATAGGGGAGCAGTTCGTCTTCGCGCCCGCGGCGAAGAGATATTCGGTTGCACTCTCGGCAGGTCCCAGCCGGACGAGTCTGTACGCACTGGCGCGATTTGCGCCACGTTGACGCCTTCGGCGCCACGTAAAAGGCGCAGCGGGTTTGCTTCTTCGAAGGAAAGACTCGTGTGAGACCCGGCACGCGAATTGCCGGGCAACTGCCGACGAAACACTCCAAATTTCGGACGGCGGCATGGAGTACGATTTTCCGGCGC
>JAJYMR010000401.1:0-2575 GCA_021786815.1 Deltaproteobacteria bacterium | reverse complement strand
ACCACGCGGGTTTGTAACCTGAAATGTCCCACCTGCATGACCGGCAGCAACGACACTCGTGCCGTCAAGCAGGCGGTCAAGCGCCAGTTATCGTTCGACGAGATTCGCGAACTCGTGCTGATACCGGCAAAGCGCGTTGGCGTGCGCGCGATCGGATGGAGCGGCGGAGAGTTCTTCACGCGCAAGGACGCGATGGATCTGCTGAGGCTCGCCGGTGAACTCGGCTACCAGTCCAAGATCTGCAGCAACGGCGAAGTCCTCACGCGCGAATTTCTCCAGGAGGTAAAGGAAGCCACCCGCGGACAACTCACGATCGCCGTCGGGCTCAACTCGATCGACGAGCGCAACCGATGGAGCCGCGACGCGGCGCCCGACAAAACCCTTGAGGTGCTGAAACTCTGCGACGAACTCGGGATCGATCGCCATGTGATCGTGACGATCTCGAAGGATAACGCGGCAACCTTCGAGGACACGGTCAAATACCTCGTCGAGCGGCGCATCTCCTACAACCGTTCGCCCTACGTGGCGCGCGGCTCGGGATGCGACCTGTTTCGCCATCTCGCGTTCGATCGCGAAGATCTGGAGAAGAGCTTTCATCCCGCGCTGCGCCGTCACGTCAACGGCTACGTCAGCTACACACCGTTCTTCCTCGCGCCCGAACTTCACGAGCGGGTGTCGGGCGGAGTGAAAAACGGCACCGTGCCGCACAACCCGCCCATCGGATGCTGGGTCGGAACGTGGATTGCGCTGAATCCGGAGGGCGACGTCTCGATTTGTCCGGTGCTGCTCGATTCGCTGAGCGCCGGCAACGTCCGCGACAAACCGCTCGACCGGATCGTTTCCGAAAGCCAGGTGTTCCGCAACATCCTCGACCGCGGAAAGCTCGGTGGCAAATGCGCCAAGTGCCGCTACCAGTACACGTGCGGGGGATGTCGCGCGATGGCGTATTACCATACCGGCGACTACATGAACGAAGATCCCACGTGCTTCTTCGATCCGGTGGACAAGCGCACGGTGTGCGAACACGAGGAAGAGACGAGCCGGATGTTCAAGAAGTACCTGATGGTCGCGCGATACGTGGGACTGTACAAGCGGCCCTCGCAGTAGCGTCCCGCCGCGCCAAGGCAACGAGCCGATCCACGGTTTCGTTCGAAAGCAGCCGCTCCCTGCCGGTATCGCGCGATACGACGCCCTTGGCCATCGGCTGACGCTGGTGCCGGCCGTCGCACGCACCAACCCGGGCTCATCGAGGCAAGAAACCCCTCTTTGATATTCCGCCAGTGCCCGGGATTCGCCGGCGCTACGGCTATGCTTGCGTGGCAGCTATCTTGTGGGCGCGGGTTTTGCCACGACACTTCGAATCAGCTTGCCGTCGTCGTAGTAGTCGGTGCGCTCAGCGAGGCCGCGGCCATCGGGGTCATGCTCGACCATCGCGAGTTTGCCATCGCGGTAAATCTCGATGGTCTCTGGCTTGCCGTCGAAATTGTCATCGCGGACGACGCGGGCGATCTTTCCGTGATCGAATTTTTCCACCAGGTCGGTGCGACCGTCGAAGTTGCGGTCACGCTCGATCTCGACAACCTGGCCGTTGACGAGAGTTTCAACCTCGTCCGGCCGCCCGTCACGGTTTGTATCCAGAGCGATCTTGTATTCGCCCTTTCCGGCAGTATATAACCATTCGTCAATTCGCCCGTCGTGGTTGCGATCGTAAGTAGCAACTGGAGCGGGTTTCCGGGCACACGACAGAAGCGTTACACAGGCGAGTACCACAATGAGCAGACGGCCCACGCGCATGCCTTTTTATATCGCCGACCGGCGCGCCGCTCAAGCGTGGCTCCTCGCCTTTGTGCTGCTCTCAACGGCTCTGCCCCTGAGCGGCGCAACAATAGCGAAGCACACGTATGACCCGCTGAAGCCGCTCGCGATCCACCTGCGTTCAACGTCTGCTGGCTACGAAATTCACGCCCGGATTCGACCGGCTTACGTCATTGTATTCGCGGCCGAGCGGCTTCCGAGGATCGTGCCGGGCCGCTTCGTATGGCTCGTTCCGCCGGAAGGCGATAATCACGACTTCGAACAGCAGTGCAACGTCCTTGCGTCGCAGGGTTACCCTGTCGGCGAATCACGCGCCCCGCCCGCAGCGTAACGTCTCAGTACATTCCCGATTTTGTAACCAATTGTCAGCGCATCCGTGCCCGTGGGTTCGTTGTCCCCGAGGTGCCGGAGCGTACGAACGCGCGTTCAACCGAGTGTGCAAGGGCAGGTTGTGTCATTGCAAGTAAAGCGTCTGGTGCTCGCCGCCGCAGTTGTAATCTGGTCACTCGCGGGCGGCCAAGCAGCATTTGCCTGGGGACCGCCTTCGAGCGGCCCGAATTTCACCGGCACGGCCGAGGTCGAGCCCGCGGGTTCATGGTACTTCGAGCCGTGGTTCTACGAGTATCTTCAGCCGGGCGAAAACAGCCGGTCGTTGGCAATGCCCCAGAGGTTTGCGCTCGGGATAGGCTACATGAGCGAACTGGATGTGTACCCGAATTTCCTTTTCAACACGGCGGGTCTTCCGCCAGGTGGGGCGGGA
>JAJYMR010000057.1 GCA_021786815.1 Deltaproteobacteria bacterium | reverse complement strand
GTACGACCGCCTCGATCTCGTCGCCCTTCTTCGCGACCTCCGACGGATGGCGCACCTTCTTGGTCCAGGAAAGATCCGAGATGTGCACGAGACCGTCGATTCCGGGCTCGATTTCGACGAATATCCCGAAATCCGTGATCGACTTGACCTTGCCCTGGACCCTGCTGCCCACCGGATGCATCTGGGCGAGCGCCTGCCACGGGTTGGGCTCGGTCTGCTTGAGCCCGAGCGAGATGCGGCGATTGGCCTCGTCGACGCCGAGCACCTGGACCTCGACCTCGTCGCCCGGGTTGACGAGCTTGGAGGGATGCACGGTGCGCTTGCTCCAGGTCATCTCGGAGACGTGGATGAGTCCCTCGACGCCCTTTTCGAGCTCAACGAATGCGCCGTAGTCGGTCACGCTCACGACTTTGCCCTTGATCCGCGCGCCCGGCGGATAATTATCCGCGACCTTGCTCCACGGATCGGGCATGATCTGCTTCATCCCAAGCGACACGCGCTCGCGCGACTGGTCGTACTTGAGCACCACGACCTTGACCTTGTCGCCGACCTTGAGCACCTCGGAGGGATGCTGGATGCGTCCCCAAGACATGTCGGTGATATGAAGCAGGCCGTCGATTCCGCCGAGATCGATGAACGCACCGTAATCGGTGATGTTCTTGACGGTGCCTTCGAGGATGACGCCCTCTTCGAGCACCCGGAGCGTCTGCTCCTTCAGTTCGGCGCGTTCACGCTCGAGAACGCTTCGTCGCGACACAACCACGTTGCCGCGTGCGCGATTGAACTTCAGTAGCTGGAAACGCCCGCGCTGACCGATGTAGCGGTCGAGATTGCGCGCGGGACGAACGTCAACGTGGGAGCCGGGAAGGAATGCCGGTACGCCGATATCGACCTTCAGGCCGCCCTTGACCTTGCCCAGGATGATCCCCTCGACCGGCGTCTCGGTGCGATAGGCCCGCTCGAGTTCGCGCCATACCTTGAACTTCTCGGCCTTCGCATGCGAGAGCGTCACCGTGCCGCTTTCGGCCTCGGTCCCCTCGAAATAAACGTCAACCTCGTCGCCTTCCTTGACGGTGACGTTTCCTTCCGCGTCAAGGAACTCGGCGAGCGGGACTCTGCCCTCGCACTTGTAATTGATGTCAACGATGACGCTGTCGCGCGTGATGAGCAGAACCCGGCCAATCAGGACGTCGCCGGGCTGCGGAGCCGTCAAACTCTCTTCGATCAACGACTCGAAATCATTGTCGCCTCCGCTCAACTTGTCAGGCAAAGCTTTCTCCATGTAGTGGAACCTTCCGGGAAACTTCAGGACAGTAGCGATACTTACAACCGGGATTCACCCGTTTCAAGTCCTTTTAAACTGCGGACCTCGACTGCACGCGGCTCTTGAGCCTTTCGACCACCTCCGCGATCGAAAGACCGGTCGTGTCAATCACGATCGCGTCGTCGGCGCGCCGAAGCGGCGCGAGTTCTCTTGCGCTGTCGCGCCGGTCGCGTTCGACAAGCTGGCGCAAAACTTCGCCACGGTCGGCCGCGACACCCTTGGCGCGCAATTCGGCCCATCGGCGCTCGGCGCGGACTTCCACCTGCGCGTCCAGGTAAAACTTGAACTCCGCATCGGGAAACACCGCAGTGCCAATATCCCTTCCCTCCATCACGACCCCACCCTTCTCGCCCGCCGCACGCTGCAGTTCGCGCATCCGCGCCCGCACCGGACCGAGTGCCGAGAATCGTGACGCCAAGTCACTTACTTCGGGATTTGAAATGATGTTGGAAATATCGCGACCGTTGAGCGTTATCCGCTCGCCGTCAAATCCGACGTGTGCTGATTGTAACACAGACTCGACCTTCTTCTCCACACCGGCGCTGTCGCTTTTCACACCCGCCTCGCTGAGCGCAACCGCAACCGCCCGATACATCGCGCCCGTGTTCACGTACGTGAAGCCGAGCGCACGCGCCAGCTCGCGCGCCACGGTGGACTTGCCGGCCCCAACAGGGCCGTCGATCGCGACTACCGGCCGCACGCGTTTCACTTGAGCCGCTCCCTCATCGCGCGCCCGCGCTCGAAAAGCCGCACCAGGCCTTCGCCGTCACCGGCGCTGATCAGCCGCTCGAATTCGGCGAAATCGCGCGCGAACAGTTTCATCGCCGCAAGAATCGCCTCGCGATTGGTAAGGCATATGTCGCGCCACATCTCGGCGGAGGACGCCGCGATTCGGGTCGTGTCGCGAAGCCCGCCGGCCCCAAACTCGAGCACTGGCCGCCCCGCAACCTGTTCCTCGCCGAGCGCCGCGGCAAGCGCACTTGCGACGACCTGCGGCAGGTGGCTCACGCGCGCGAGTATCCGGTCATGCACATCGGGGTCCATTCGCTCGACATTCGCGCCGGTCGCGCGCCACAACTCCTCGACCTTCGCCAGCGCTTCGGGCGTGCTGCGCGCCGAAGGCGTTACGATCACACGGCGCCCGACGAAGAGGTCGCGCACTGCAGCCGCGGCGCCGGTTGTCTCCTTTCCGGCCACGGGATGCACCGGTACAAGCGCCATCCGCGGCTTAAGCATCGGTTCCATCTCGCGCACCACCCATCCCTTCACGCTTCCGACGTCGGTCACCACCGCGTCATCCGGCAAATACGGCAGCATCGCGCCGAACGTCTCGCGCATCGTCAGGATCGGCACCGCGAGCACGACCAGATCGGCTCCGCGCGCGGCCTCGGCGGGATCGCGCGTGGCCATATCGAGCATCCCGCGCTCAAGCGCGACGTCGAGGTTGGGTTGCGTGCGGCCAAGGCCCACGATACGCCCGACGAGCTTTTTCTCCCGCGCGACCGTCGCGAGCGAGCCTCCAATCAGGCCCACTCCGCAAATCGTCATCTGATGAAAGAGCGTTTCCATCGAAAACCGGGGCAAAAGCGCTGCGCCGCGCCCGCGCCGGCATCCCCTGAGCGCCGGCTATAGAACCTTCTTGAGAGCGGCGACGAGTTTGCGGTTTTCCTCGGACAGCCCGACACTTATCCGCACGTGGCGGGGATAGCCGTACCCGTCCATCGGCCGCACGATCACGCCCTGTCGAAGCAGCTTTTCGTAGACGGCGCGCCCGCCGCCTACGTCGGCAAGGATGAAGTTCGCATGACTCGGGACGTAGGCGATTCCAAGGCGCTTGAACTCGCCTTCGAGATACGCCATCCCTTCGGCGTTCACGCGAAGCGTGTTGCGTACGTGCTCCTCGTCGTCCATCCCCGCCGTCACGGCTATCTGTCCGAGCGAGGTAACGTTGAACGGCTGGCGCACCTTGTTCAGCAGGCTCACGATGTCCGGACGGGCGACCGCGTAGCCGACCCGAAGCCCCGCCAGGCCGAAAATCTTCGAGAACGTGCGAAGCGTGACCAGCATCCGCCGGTCGTCGTGATCCTCGAGCGAGTCCGGGTATTCAGCGTCGCGGACGAACTCGAAGTACGCCTCGTCGGCAACAATTACGACGCGCTGGGGAACTTTCTCGAGAAAGCGCTTCCATTCGGCGCGCCGGTAGATGGTGCCGGTGGGATTGTTGGGATTGCCGAGAAACACGATTCGCGTGTTGTTGTCGATCGCCGCCGCGATAGCGTCGAGGTCGAATACCTCGCCCCCGCGCATCGGGACGGTCTTGAACGAGCCACCGGTCGCCGCCGTCGCGAGTTGATAGATGACGAAAGCGTGTTCGGAAGAGACCGCGTTTAGCCCCGGACGCAGGAACAGAAAGGCGAGCAGGTTGATTATCTCGCACGAGCCCGAACCCATGAAAATCCGGTTCGGCTCAACCTTATGGCGCGCCGCGATCTTGTGAATGAGCGCCCAGCTTCCGCCGTCGGGGTAACGATTAAGCTCCGCGAGCGCCTCGCGGATCGCGCGCACCGCGAGCGGCGACGGGCCGATCGGGTTCTCGTTGGAGGCAAGCTTGACCGGCTCGCTGACTCCGAGTTCGCGCTGAACCTCTTCGATTGGCTTTCCCGGTTCGTACGGATGAATCGCCGCCACACCGGGTTGTACAAGCTCTTCAGGTCTGACCAAGGTAAGGAAACCGCCTCTAGCCGGCCGCTGCTTTCGCTTCAGGATACGATCCCAGGACCTTCAGGAAAAGCGTTCGATGCGCGAGCGAGGCAAGCGCGCGCTTGACGCGCGGGTCGTTGCGATGGCCCGCAAGATCGACGAAGAACAGATATTCCCAGGGACGGCCGCGAAGCGGGCGCGACTCGATCTTCGTAACGTTGATCCGGTTTCGCGCGAAAAGGCCGAGCGCATGGTTGAGCGCGCCGACCCGGTCCGGCACCGCGAACAGCACCGTGGTCTTGTCGCGGCCGCTGCGCTCAACCGGGCGCGCGCCGAGCACCAGGAAGCGAGTAGTGTTCTGCGCGACGTCCTGGATATTCTCCGCGATTATCTTAAGCCCGTACGGCTCCGCCGCTGCGGCCGAAGCGATCGCCGCGCACGACGGATCCTCGGCGGCGCGCTGCGCGGCAACCGCGTTCGAGGCGACCGCCTCGAGTTCGCAGCCGGGAAAATTTTTGCTCAGGTAGATTCGGCACTGCCCGAGCGACTGCTGATGCGACACAATCCGCCGCACTGTCGAGCGATCGCCCGTCCGCGAAAGCATCGCGTGGCGCACCGGCAGCAGAATCTCGCCGATTATCACCAGCGGCGTATCGATCAGCAGATCGAGCGTGAGCGTCACCGAGCCTTCGGTTGAGTTTTCGATCGGCACCACGCCGAAATCGGCCCGGCCGTTGCCGGCCGCTTCGAAAACCCCGGCTATCGACGCCTCGGGCACGAACTCGACGCTCGAGCCGAAGCGCGAGCGCGCGGCCTCGTGCGAATACGTGTGCTCGGGGCCGAGGAAAGCCACGCGCGGCGGATGCTCGAGCGAGCGGCACGCCGAAATTATCTCGGTGAAGATGCGCGTGAGATGCTCGCTCGAAAGCGGCCCCGCGTTCGCCGCCAGGATCGCCTCGACAACCTCGCGCTCGCGCGCCGGATGGTACACGGCGGCGCCGGTGGAATGCTTGAGCCGGCCGATCTCGACGGCAAGCCCGGCGCGTTCGGAGACGAGCTTCAGGATCTCGAGATTGATCTCGTCGATCCGGGCTCTCAATGCCTCGATGGAATCGGGTTTTCTGGCCGCTCTGGACGACATGTGGTGCAAATGGCTAACCGATCGGACCGGCGTTTTCAACGCGCCGCGACACCAGGAACGCCGAGCCCATCGCGGCAAACTTCCGCTCGCGCGCCCGGCGAAGCCCGGCCGGAGCGAGTTTCGTGAGACGGCCGAGATTGCGCTTTATCGCACTTTCGAGGATATGCGCGGCCTGCTCGGGCGCGGTATGCGCTCCGCCTTCGGGCTCCGGCACGATCTCGTCGGCCACCCCAAGGCGAAGCAGGTCGGGAGCCGAGAGTTTCAGCGCCTCGGCCGCCCGCGTCACGTTCTCCTCGGTGGCCTCGCGCCACAGAATCGCGGCGCATCCCTCCGGCGTGATGACAGAATAGCAGGCGTTTTCCTGGATAAGCACGACGTTGGCGACACCCAGCGCGAGCGCTCCGCCCGAGCCGCCCTCGCCTATCACGCACGCGATACTCGGCGTTTCGAGCCGCGCCATCAGTTCGAGGTTGTACGCGATCGCCTCGGCCTGCCCGCGCTCCTCGGCTCCAACGCCTGGCTCCGCTCCCTGCGTGTCGATAAAGGTAATCAGCGGAAGCCCGAAGCGCCCGGCAAGTTCATAGACTCGCGCCGCCTTGCGATAGCCCTCGGGATGCGGCTTGCCGAAATTGCGCCGGATACGTTCCGCCGTCGAGCGGCCGCGCTGCTGGCCCACAATCGCGACCGGAAGACGGCCGAAATGGGCAAGGCCGGCAACGATTGCGCCGTCGTCGCCGTAGCGCCGGTCGCCGTGAATCTCGAAGAAATCCTTGAAAATATAATCGATGTAGTCGAGCGTCTGCGGGCGCGCGGGGTTTCGTGCCAGTCGCACCCGCTCGATAGCCGTCAAAGCCGCGGGCGCGACCGCGTTTCGCTTCGACGCCTCCGCGCCATGCTTTTTGGAATTGCGCACATTGGCGTGCTCAGCCACTTTCGCTTCAGTTCCTTTCCGCCTCTCGTCCGGCAAAGAATTCCTCCAGCATCATCGCGGCCCGCTCGCAAGCCCGCTCGGCGTCGAGCCACACGATCCCCGGCTCGCGCCGGAACCACGTGAGCTGGCGCTTGGCGAGCCGCCTGCTCTCGCGCTTGGCGAGTTCGACGGCTTCCACCAGTTCGAGTTCGCCCCGGATAAAGCTCGCGATCTCACGATACCCTATCGTGCTGAGCGGCGGACGGTCGGGGCGATAGCCACTCGCGAGCAGCGCGCGAACCTCGTCCACGAACCCCGCCTGCATCATCGCGTCGAACCGCCGCTCGATTGCCTCGTAAAGCCTCTTTCGCTCGATATCGATTCCAAGCGTCAGCGCGTCATATTCGCCGGCGGCGAAGCGATGACGCTCCTGATGGGCGCTTATCGGCGTCCCGGTCAGGCGATAGACTTCGAGCGCGCGGGTTATCCGGTAGAGGTCGTTGCGCTGAATCCGGGCGGCCGCGGCCGGATCGACCTCGCCGAGCAGGTCATGGAGAAACCCGATTCCACGCTCGGCCGCGAGCGCTTCCATCTCGCGCCTCAGTTCGGGCGAGGCCGACGGCCCGGTGAAAATTCCACCGCGCAACACGCGCTGGTAAAGCCCGCTTCCACCGACAATCAGGATTCGCCTGCCGCGCCGCGCGATCCCGTCGATCGCCTCGCGCGCCATCCTTACGAACGTGGCAACGTCCACCGGCTCGTCGGGCGAGCGAACGTCGATGAGATGATGCGGCACGCGGCGGCGTTCTTCGGCCGACGGTTTCGCCGTCCCGATATCCATCCCGCGGTAGAGCTGGCGCGAGTCCGCATTGACGATCTCCGCGCCGATGCGCTCCGCCACGTCGAGCGCAAGCGCGGTCTTTCCCGAGCCGGTCGGACCCACGATAAATACGACGCGAAGCCGCGCGCGAGCGTCCGGCCTCTCGCCGGTCGCGTCAAGCTCTGCCGCCGCCACGATGTCCTTCAACGCCGGAACATCCGTTCGATCTGCCCGCGTGCGAACCTGATATGGACCGGCCGGCCGTGCGGGCAGTTGGTCTTGAACTCGGTGCGATCCAGTTCGGCGAGCAGCTCGCGCATCTCGCGCTCCTCGAGCACGCGCCCGACCCTGACCGAGCCGTGGCAGGCCATCTGCTTGAGCAGCTCCTCGAACGCGTTGTCGCGCCCGGGACGAAATCCGTTCTCGCCCATGCTCTCAATCATATCAGAGAGCAGCCGCGCGCCGCCTTCGGCTCCGAACACGGCGGGCGCGCCCTTGAGCAGGAGGGTTGCCGGACCGAAAGGCTCGACGTCGAACCCGATCGCGCGCAGTTCCGAAAGCGTGGCCTGAACCGCAGCGGCCCGCGCCGGGTTGAGTTCAACGGTGACCGGGGCAAGCGTCGCTTGAACCTGGATTCCGCCGTCCCTGAATTGCAAACGGAGTTTCTCGAACGTCACACGCTCGTGCGCGGCGTGCTGATCGACGAGCAGAATCCCGTCCTCGTCCTCGAGCGCGATATAACCCGCAAAGACCTGCCCGAGAACCCGGAGTTCTGAATAGACTGGAATACGCCGGTCGCGGCCGGGTTCAGGCTCCGGGCCCTTCGCGTAGCCGAGATTGAGCGGCCGTTGCGCGAGAAGCGAAACAACCGGAGAGTCCGCGACCAGCCGAAGCGGGCGATCGTCGGCGGCGACGCTATCTTCTCGCGCGAACGCTGGCGCCGAAACTTGCGCTGCAGCCGCAATTTCAAATCGAGGCGCGTCTCCGCCCAGGTTTCGCGCCGCGGCCGGCGTATCCGGCGTGCCCGGCGCGCCCGCGAGCGCGGACGCGGCCGGCGAGGGCGATAACGACGTGCGAGACTCCCGTCCTTCGGTCTGGTCGGCAAGGCGCGCGCGAAGCGCGTGATAGACCGCCTCGAACACCGCGCCCTGGTTGCGGAAGCGCACCTCGGTCTTCATCGGATGAACGTTCACGTCCACGTCCTCGTGGCGGATATTGACGAAAAGGAAGACCGCCGGATGGCGTCCGCGCGGAATCAGCGTCTCGTACGCCTGCGCGACCGCCCGCACCAGCACCCTGTCGCGCACCGCTCGCCCGTTGACGAACGTGAAGACCATCCGCGCGCTCGCGAACGACTCCTGACTCGTCATCGCAAAGCCGCTCACTCCGAGGCCCGGACGCGACGCCTCAAACGGCAGCATCGCGGCCGCGAGCTTCGGGCCGAACACCTGGCGGATACGTTCGAGCGGATTGCTCGCGCGGGCAAGCGACAAAAGCTCGCGCCGGTCGGCGCCGAGCCGGAACGAAATCGCATGGTTCGCGAGCGCAAGCCGCTGCATCACTTCGGCAACCGCGCCCTTTTCGGCGGCTTCGCTCTTCATGAACTTGAGCCGGGCGGGAGTGTTGAAGAAAAGGTCACGCACCTCGATTCGGGCGCCCGCCGCCATCGCGCACGCCTTCTCCTCGTCGATATTGCCGGCCGTGAGCGTTAACTCGGTGCCGCTCGGATCGGCAGCGCGCCTGGTCGAAAGCGTCAGACGCGACACGCTTGCTATCGAGGCCAAAGCCTCGCCGCGAAACCCTAGCGTCCGGATTGCGACCAGGTCGGAAGCGCCGCGAATCTTCGAGGTCGCATGACGCCTGACCGAGAGGATCGCGTCCTCGCGGTTCATCCCGCATCCGTCGTCAACCACCGAGATAAGGCCGAGTCCGCCGCGCTCGATCTCCACGACAACCGAGCGCGAGCCCGCGTCGAGCGAGTTCTCGACCAATTCCTTGACCGCGGACGCGGGACGTTCCACGACTTCGCCCGCGGCGATCTGGCTTGCGACCTGCTCGGGCAGGATGTGGATGAACCGCTCGGCCATCGTGGCGCGCCTGCGATAGACAATGCAGCCTTCGGGCGTGATACTCAAGCATCCCAATGCCGGCGCGCCTCGTGAACGCGGATGCTTTCCTTGTCCGCAGGGCGATGGCCGTGCGATTTGAGTCCGAGAGGCCCGCAAAAGCGGGGGGTTGCACGATGAACAGAGCGTGGTTCGCGATGGTTTCGACGACGGCGCTTGCGCTTGCGATTTCGTCTTCCGCCGTCGCGGCTCAAATCCGGATCGGAGTCGGTGCGCTCGGGCCAATCTCGCCCGAGGGTGAATATCGGATACAACAGGCGGTCGGCTCGCTCCCAAATATCGACGTGGTGCCTATTGTGCCGCCGGGCGGAGTGGACGCGTGCGTCAAGCGATTCGTCGCGGGCGAACCGGGCGACAGGCTTGACGGCGTGATGGTCGTGAGCGTGCCGACCGGCTCGTTCAAAGCGGTGCGAGGCAGCAAGGAGGCCACTTTCAGCGGGACCTATCAAATCTGGCTCTTGAACCTTTCGACTCTTGCCGAGGACCGTCACGCCTTCACTTTTCAGGACCAGGAACCGGTCGTAGGCGGCGTCTCGGCGCTCCTGGCGATGCCGGCCGAGATGCTTTCGGAGCGTTCGGGCAACGGCAGGCTCGTATCGGGCGACGTTTATCAGGCATATCAGTCGATTCAGTCACGGGTCGAATCGAAGATGGTGGCCGCGACGAAGCTTTACCTCACGACCTCGCCAATCCGCGGGATCGGACCGCTCAATGCGCTTGAATGCGCGCGCAAGCTGGTCCAGCGCGGAGACGCGGAGACCGCGATGGCGGTGTTCAAGAGCGTGGGCGTCGACAGTCCGCAGGTGAAGGCGATGATGGCGCGGGCGCAGAAAAAACTGATGCGCGCCGAGGCCGAAAAGCTGCTCGGTCAGACGCTCGGCGCTATCGCGGGCGATAATCCCGGGCAGGCGAACGCCTTGGTCGAGGACTACGCCAAGGCTCCGGCTTCCGACCCGTCACAGGTGCACGCTGTGCGTGGGGCTCTCACCGCGTTTTCACCGCCGGCCGCGAAGACCTCGCTCGATTCGCTGCTCAGGCACGACGTCCCGGGGCTGGACCATGCGGCGTTCCTCGCGATGGTCGAGCGGATGTTCAGCGACGAAACCGGAAGCAAGGCCGCAACCGTGCAGGTGCTTGGTTCGCAAGTCGTCGTCGAGGACGGCAAAGCGTCCGACGGCCTCAAGACTCATGTGGACACCTACGCGCGGGCACTTGGACAAAGCGCCCGGCTGATGAGCCTTCGGTGCGGCTGCGGCGCGTCGGCCACTCTCGTCAGCGGGGCCGCAGGACAGCCATTGTTAAAGGCGCGTTTCGAACCCTCTTTCAAGCAGCCCAAGGTCGGGCTACCCTAGAAGGCTCGTTCCAAGCTGAGGGAATAGCCATGAGACACTGTGCCATCTGCGGAAAGCATAACTCGACGGGCAACAACGTCAGCCACGCCAACAACAAGACCAAGCGGCTATGGCAGCCGAACCTGCAGGAAGTACGCGCCTCAATTGAAGGCGGCGTGAAGCGGATCCTGGTCTGCACGCGATGCCTTAAGAGCGGCAAGGTAAGGAAAGTCGCCTGAACGTCGGAAGAGCGCGGCGCCTATCAGCGCCGCCGATGCACGCCCCGCATCAGCCGGCGTGACGCCTGATAAGCCCCACACTGCTGCGGGAGGCGATTCGTTCGTTCCGAAGCGCGACTTCAGTTCGGGCAGCCGCCGCCCCGGTACCAGAAACGATTAAGCGACGCCCACGTGCTGTCCGGGTAACGGCGATGAAGCAGGTAGTAGGCCAGTTTCGCGTACTCGGTGCCGCGCTCGTTCGAGCATCCGAGATGCACCGCGCGAATACATTGATATAGCGCATGGGGAACTAGCTCGTTCCCGGGCTTGCGCCTGGCCTCGCCAATCGCCTCGGAGCAGAGCAGGTTCGGCGCGTTTATCGCCTTAAGCCTGCTCCACTGTTCATCCGCCGATTTTCTTTGCGCCGCCGACAGGAACGGCGGGTAAGTCACCTTCGGAGGACGCCGGCCCATACCCGTCTGCCAGCTTTCGTACCATGGAGGAAAGCGCCACCAGTTGTCGCGCAGGCCGTCCATCTTGTCGAGCGGTGTGACTCTTCCAACGCCGGGATCGACGTAGGGCCGGATGCCGGGATGCGTCAGCATTATGAAGGCGGCCTCGAATCGCCGCGCCTTTGGATTCTTCTGCGCAAGCCACGCGTCCATCGAGGGCTTGAGTTCCGGCATCAATTGACCGACCTCGGGCGCAAGCTCTCGCGCGGGAGCATTGTCGCCGAGCAAGATCGCGCGGGTCCAAGCCGCGAGCGCCATCCGTGCGCGCAGGTCGTCGGGCAGGATTCGGCTCTGTGCGGTGCGCACCTGGACGCTGAGCGGCGTCCATCGGCTGAGCACCGCCGCGCCGTCGCGGTCGAACAGCGGCCCGGCGAGGAACTGCTTGAGCTGGGCCGCGTCGGAAAGCCATGGCACGTCGAGGTTGCTCGGCAGTTCGTCCCCGTCGCCGGTATCCGTAACTCCGAGCGGCGTGCGCTGCGCGTAGGTTAGAAGCTCGTTCAGATTGCGCGCCATCATCATCCGAAGGCGCGCCACTTCGTTTACGGTCGAAACCGGCAGCGCCTTGCGCATCGCGAGCAGCCTGTCGAGCCTGGAGCGCGCTTCGTCGATTTTGCCCTGTTCCATCAGGAGCCGGGCGGCATGAAACGCTACGGTCACGTAGGCGGGCGATTCGGGCTTGACCTTTTCGGCGGCCGCGATGAGCGCCGGCGCGTTCGGGTCCGAGCCATCCACCTGCGCCATCGCGGCGATAAGCCACGGCATCGACCCGATCTTTTTCCATTTGACGAGCGAGTGCGCGAGGTAACCACTCTGGTTGACGCGCACGAAGGCACTGATCTGGCTGAAGCTTGCGATCCAGTCCGTCAGATCGTCGACGTAAAAGCCGTCGCTATCCTTGGCGCTATGGCCGGACGAACCGACGTAGTCGCTTAAGTCCTGCGCGAGCGTCGGGTCGGAGGGCCGCATCAGCGCCTGCGTAACCTGCTCGATACGCTGCTCGGGATGTAGCTGGAATTCTACGAAACTGAGCAGTTGCTCGGCGGCGCGCTTGACGCGCTCGTCGCCGGACGCGGCAATAATCGCCTTCAGCTGAATCTCGGCCTTGGCGAGAATCGCGCGATCATTCGTGGGCCCCGAGAGCGTCGCCTTTCGGATCGTCGCCCGCGCGGCGAGATAGGGCGCCCATTCGTGCCACGGCGACGCGCGGTCGGCCGCAATCGCGTCGAACATCTGACGAGCCTTGTCGAAGTTGCCGGCGTAGAAGTTTGCGCACGCGATTTGATACGTGCGCTGGGCCTGTTCGAACGGGGTGCCGTTCGTGAGCGACTGCGGAATGCCGGGACTGGGGATCGGGGTTGGCGTTGCAGCCGCGAAAACCCTTGGGCGGCGCGAGCATACCTGAAAGGCCTGGTCCTGCGCTTCAATCCATTGCCTCACCTGCGGGCTCGACAGGCCCAGATTGCCGATCATGGTTTCAAGGACGATTGCCGCGGTCCGGAAATACTCGCCCTCGCAGCTATTCGTAACCGGCGGCGACTGTGGAAGGCCCGGCACCATCGCGCGAGCCGACAACCAGCGGCCGACGTCTGCGAACCAGGCTTTCGGGTTGGGCGGGATGGTTGCGAAATGCGGCGGCGTGTTGGAGCAGTTGTCGAATACGTGATCCTGCGCGTACACCCATCGCTTCACTTCCGGGCTCGACACGCCGAACCTGCCGATCATCGTTTGAAGCGTGCTCGCCGCGGTGAGGAACGCGCTGGCGTTGCAGTTCGGGTAGTAAAACCCGCTCACGAACTTTCCTCCGCCAAGACTGGTTTGCGCGCTGCGGTACACGTCGAGGCTGTCGATCGCCTCGACGCCCGGCACCAGGTTGCGCGCGGCAAACCATTTGAGTTCCTCCTCGTTGATGGCACGAGACTGCGACGGGGAATAAATCGTGGCTGGGGGAATCGTAAGAGGCTCCAGCCCAAGCCATCGGTTCCACGTCGAGACCAGCACCTTCTGCTCCGTCGGGCCGAAGCCCTGCCCAACGAGATAGCGGTAGGAGACGTAAAGGTATGAATCCGCCCAGGTCGGCTTGATAAGCCCGAGGCGGCCGGCGGCAAAACTGTCGAGCGGCACGTCAGGATGCCGATGGGATTCGAACAGCGTGAAGGTCGTCTGGACCCCGCTTGCGCCCGACCAGCTCCGCCCCATAGCCGGCCAAAGCAGCATCGCCCCTGCGATCGCGACGATCATCAGGCGTCCGCGTTTCATCTTGTAGCCTCGGCTATCGCTCTG
>JAJYMR010000015.1 GCA_021786815.1 Deltaproteobacteria bacterium | reverse complement strand
GCTTGCGATGGGTACGCGGGCTTCCCGCAACCCATCCGCCGCCGTGCAGGTAAACGATTACGGGAAACGGCCCGGCGCCTTTGGGAACCGCGATATCGGCTGCAAGTCCGGGACGCAACTCGACATCCTTGTCGAGCGCGCCGATTTCGGGCGCATCGGCGTTGAGCATCGAGCGAAGGTATCGAGCGCCGCGCGCAATTCGGCCACGCTCTCTGGAGGCTTGAAACCGGCAAGCTGTTTCAGGAACTCGCGATCCTGCTCAGTCGCCATCGCGGTGACCTCCCGGCAGGGAATAACCTCAACTCTCTACTTCGGGAGCCGGTGAAAAATCAATATATGCGTGACATCGCAGTGATGCTTAAATGGCTACGCACAGGAGGGACTTATGAAAGGGTGGAACGATGGCGGTGCGCTGCTTGGAAGAATTCTGATGTCGGTGATTTTTCTCGGCGCCGGCCTGAGCAAGTTCTCGAACATGACCGGCACCGAGCATTACATGGCCGCGATGGGGATGCCGAAGGGTATCGTGCCGCCGCTCGCGGTTATCGCGGCGATAATCGAAGTGCTGGGCGGGCTCTCGTTGATACTCGGGTTCAAGGTCAGAATCGCCGCGATAGTACTTTTCCTGTTTCTCATTCCGGTCACGATCATCTTTCATGTCGTACCGCACGACCCGATAAATACGATGAAGAATCTCGCAATCATGGGCGGGCTTTTGATCGTCGCTACGCAGGGGCCCGGGGGGCTGAGCCTCGACGAGCGGCGAAGTTCCTGAAAGCGGGCGGTTGCGGAAATGAAAAAGGCGCTTCGCACGGCGAAGCGCCTTTTTGCTGACGGCTGAAAAGGCCGCGGCTAGTTGCCTGCGCGTTCCGTCAGCGCCGCCTTGACCATCGGCTCGAGCTCGCCGGTTTCATGAAGCTCGCGCACGATGTCGCATCCGCCGATGAACTTGCCGTTGATATAGACCTGCGGGATCGTCGGCCAGTTGCTGTAGCGCTTGATCGCTTCGCGCACTTCCTGGTCGGCCAGCACGTCGATTGTTTCAAAGGGGACACCGAGCTGCTGGAAGATTTCGACGGTCGCCGCCGAGAAGCCGCACATCGGGAAGTTGCGGTTCCCCTTCATGAAAATGAGAATCCTGTTGTTCGCGATCGCAGACCGAATCCTTTCGGTAACGTCCGCCATCGTCTTACCTCCGGTTCGCGTACTGCGCGGGAGTGAGCGTCTGGAGCGTCAACGCGTGCACCCGCGCCCGCATCGCGTCGCCCAAGGCATTGTAGACCGCCTGATGCCGTTCGACGAGGGGTTTGCCCTCGAACGTTTCGCTGACGACCATCGCCTCGAAATGGTCGCCGCCGCCGGTATAGTCGCGCACCTCGACGCGCGCGCCCGGAATTCCCTTCGCGATCAGCTCTTCAAGCTCCTTCGGATCCATTGCGCTTCGTATTCTATCCCGCCTGGGCGGGGGTAATCCATCGCGCACGCGCCGTCGCCGCGCTCAGGGCGCATAGCTCAAAGTGACCCACTTGCCTTTGTCGGAGTCCTTTTTCGGCTTTGCGGGGAGCGGCTTCTCTCCGGACTGAGCGAGCAATCGCTCGACCGCCTGCGACAGCTCGTCCGTCGGACCGGCGCCGCGAAGCCGGCCGGCCACCTTGCCGTCGGGCGTGATGAAAAGCGTCGTGGGCAGCGCCATCACGTCGAACTGCTCGAGCACGCCGTCGTTGGCCAGCAGGATCGGGTAATTGATCGCGAGCTGCTTGACGAACGGCGGCACCACCTTGGCGCCTTCGCCCTGGACCGTGTCGCACGCGACGCCGACGATCATCAGGCCGCGCGATGTGTGGTACTTGTCATACAGCTTTTCCAGCTGGGGGATCTGCTCGCGGCAGGGCGCGCACCACGTCGCCCAGAAGTCCACGACCACCGGATGGCCGCGCCATTGGCTGAGCTTGACGGTGTCGCCGTTGAGATCCTTGAGCGTGAAATCGGCGGGACCGGATTGCGCCTGAGCCTGGCTCTGCGCCTGTTCCTGCGCCGCCTCGGCGCCGAGTTCCTCGCTGAACGAGAGCATCCGGGCGCCGACCAGCGATGCCGATAGAACGATTACTGCCGCTGCGGTTACGGCCCCAAGGCTTGCGACTTTTCGCATATCTATCCCCTGAAAATAACTTGCTACAGTTGCTCGATGACGGTCGCGATTCCCTGCCCGATACCGATGCACATCGTGGCCACGCCGAGCGCCGCGCCGCGCCGGCGCATCTCGTGCGCGAGGGTTGCGACCAGCCGCGCTCCCGAGCATCCGAGCGGATGGCCCAGCGCGACGGCGCCGCCGTTCACGTTGAGGCGCTCCTCATCGATGCGGAGATCGGTGTTGCAGGCCAGCACCTGCGCGGCGAACGCCTCGTTTATCTCGAACAGGCCAATATCCTTTATTGAAAGCCCCGCGCGGACAAGCGCCTTGCGCGTTGACGGGACCGGGCCCCATCCCATGATCTCCGGCCGTACGCCCGCAACCGCCATCGCGCGAATTTTCGCCATCGGCCGCACGCCGAGCGAGCGGGCCCGCTCCGCACTCATCAGCAGAACCGCCGCGGCTCCGTCGCTTATCTGCGAGGAGTTGCCCGCCGTCACCTGTCCGCCGGGTTTGAACGAGGGCTGAAGGGTGGCGAGCTTTTCCATACTGGTTTCGGCGCGCGGACCCTGGTCCGCGTCAACCACCGCGCCGTCGGGCAGCGCGACCGGCACAATCTCTTCCTTGAAGCGTTCTCGCGCCGCTATCGCCCGCTGATTGGAACGCAGCGAGAAGGCGTCGGCCTGCTCGCGGGTTATCTTGTACATGTCGGCGAGCCGCTCGGCGGTGAGTCCCATGAAAATCATGTCGCGCGGGAACATGTCGAACAGCTTCTCGTTCGGCGACACTCCCGAACCCATCGGGACGTGCGTCATGTGCTCGACTCCGCCGGCAATCACGACCTCGCCGTTTCCGGTCATTATCTCCTGCGCGCCGAAGTTAATCGCCTGCAGGCTCGAGCCGCACTGCCTGTCGACGGTGGTTCCGGCAACTTCGACCGGCAACCCCGAGAGAAGTCCGATCATCCGGCCGACATTGAGTCCCTGTTCGCCCGTCTGGTTGGCGCATCCCCAGACGACATCCTCGATCTCCGCCGGGTCGAGATTTTTGTTCTTCTCGACAAGACGCCTGACGCAAAGAACGGCAAGGTCGTCGGCGCGGATGTCGCGATAATAGCCTTTTTCGCGGCCCGCGCGCCCGATCGGCGTTCTGACGGCGTCAACGATTACGACTTCACGCATCAGTGCATCCTCCAGCCTGCGCCCGGCGGCGGGAGCGCTTGAACGATATTATATGATACTCCTGCTTCTTAGCTCCGCGACACGGGATTCGTCATAGCCCAGGACCTCGCGGAGCACCTGCTCGGTATGCTCGCCGAGGCGCGGAGACCGGGTATCGGGCACCGCGTTCGAGCCCGGGTTCTTAAGCGGCGAGCCCGGCACGATCAGATCCTCGCAGACCGGATGCTCGGCGCGAAGGATCATCTGGCGCTGGAGCAGATGCGGATTCCTGGCCACTTCCTCGACGTTTGCGATAGGAGCGCACGGCACGCCCGCTTCGCCCAGGCGCTCAAGCCAATGGTCGCGCGGGCGGGTGACGAAGAGCCGGGCGAGAATCGCCTCGAGTTCGCCGTGGTTCGCGGTGCGGTCCGCGTTGCGGCGAAAGCGCGGGTCGTCCTTCAGTTCCGGCATCGCGATCGCGTCGCACATCTGGCGCCACAGCGACTCATTGCCCGCGCCCGCGACGAAATAACCGTCGGCGGCACGGAACTGCTGGAACGGCGTAATCGAGGGATGGCGCGTGCCGAGCGGGCCGGGAACTTTCCCCGATACGGAAAACCGCGCGAGCGCGTCTTCGAGCATCGCGACCTGGCAATCGAGCATCGCGATATCCACGTGCTGGCCGCGCCCGGTCCGTTCGCGCACCCGAAGCGCGCTCAGGATGCCGACGACGGCGTACAGCGCCGCGCACAAATCGCCGATCGACACCCCGCATCGAAGCGGCTCGCCGTCGGGATAGCCCGTGATGCTCATCGTGCCGCCCAGAGCCTGCGCGACGATATCATAGGCCGGCGCAGACGCCATCGGGCCGCTCTGCCCGAAGCCCGAGATGGAGCACAGGACCAGGCCGGGATTGACGCGGGCAAGGCTCGGATAGCCCAGACCGAACCGGTCCATCGTGCCGGGCGAGAAATTCTCAACTACGACATCAGATTTTGCCGCGAGCGCGAGCATGATTGCGGCACCCTCGGAGCTTCGCAAATCGATTGTGATGCTCTTCTTGCCGCGATTCACGCTGTAGTAATAGCCCGAGTCGCCGCCCGGCATTATCGGCGCGTACCCGCGCGAGTCATCGCCGCGGCCGGGCACTTCGAGCTTGATCACTTCCGCGCCGAGGTCGGCCAGGTTCATCGTGCAGAAGGGACCGGCCAGCACCCGGGTCAGGTCGATAACGCGGATTCCGGCGAGCGGCTTTTGGTCGATCATCGCATGCTTCCCCTGGTCGCGGCCCGGCCGCGCCGGGCTTCGAGCCGAGTTAATGTATTACTTCAGGTTGCGACGCGTGCTTGACGGTCGGAACAGCGATGGACGATCGTAGCTGACCTGATGACGCAAGGAAATTCCGCCTCCCGTGCGCGCGGCGGTAATACACGCGCAGTCCGGCTCCGCCGCGCGCGGGCCTCCGACCTTGCCGCGCTAAGCGAACTTTACGAAGAGCTTCATCTTGGCGCATACCGCATCGCCCGGCCTTCGCCGTCACGGATGCGCCGCGCGTTCCAGACGCTCGCCCGGAGTCGCGACCACTATATCCTGGTCGCCGAGCGCGAAGGCCAGGTCGTGGGCACTGTTCATCTGCTCATCTTTCGCCATCTCGGCCACGGACTGCATCCGGCCGCAATTGTCGAGAACGTGGTCGTCCGCGGCGCGTATCGTTCGCAAGGGGTGGGCGAAGCGATGCTTGCCGAGGCGGCGCGGATCGCGCGGCTTAGGCGATGCTACAAGATGGCGCTGACCACGAACGTCGCACGCAAGCGGGCCCATCGCTTTTACGAACGCCTCGGATGGCGCCGCACGCATTACGGGTACTCGTTCGACCTCGAATGATCCGCGCGGGCGAGCGGCTTTCGCCTCTAGCGTTGCCGGCGCATGCGTGCTTCGCGTTCCTGCTGCGCACGCATCGCCTCCGCGGGCGTGACGATCAGATGCGGCTCGGCCTCGCGCCGTCCGGTGTCTTCGGCGATTAGAGTGGCGAGTTCCTTGCGGACCAGCGCGCGGAAAAACGGTACCTGCTTGAGTTCCGCGCCGTCGCGGATCCGAGCCGCGGCTGCCGCGGCCCATCCCGCCGCCTTACGCCTGCGGGTCTTCAGCATGTAGTAGCCGCCGTGCTCGAGCCGCCTGCGAAGCCGGTTCGCGCGCTCGCCGCTCAACAGTTCGCCCGTGGCGCGCTCCATCACGGCGAGCAGCCGCTCTTCCTGCGCGGCGCGGCTTACGACGATAAGGCTCTCTCTCGCGCGGGACATCTCTTCGACGTACGGCGCCAGTTCCTCGGGTGCGAATCGGAATGACGCTATCTCGGGCTCTCCCAAGAGCTCGGGCGACGGCTCCGCACCGAGTTCGGAGGCGAGTTCCGCATAGACAGGATGGACGAACTCGACCGGCGGCGGCGCGGCCGTGACCTCGGTTCTGAGCGCGAGGAAATTCCCGACCTGCGAACGCCGCGTCTCGGGGGTGTTGCGGTAGGCCTCGCACAGGATGAAGTCGGCAAGTCTCGGGTCGGCCTCGACGAGCTTCGCGCCGACGCGGCGCTCCAACTCCTCGCGCTCCGCACGCAGCTCGCGCCGGGTCATCGCGGCTGTTCGCACTCCCATCAATCCCAAGGTCTCCGAGACGAGGCCCCAGAGCCTGAACACGCCGCCTTGTGGGCGCGCCTTGAGCAGCCAGACCACCAGGACGCCTTCGTCGTCGATTGGAGAGAGCAGGGCGGTCAGCCCCGGCTCGAGGCCACGCGCTTCGCGCGCGGGAGCGGGCTTGCGCGCGGCGGGTGCGGAAGGTTCAAGCCCGCGCTGGCGCAGCCTGAACAGGGAGCGGCGCACCTCGCGCCTTAACGCGCCGGTCGCCTCGGCCTCCATCCCGGCGAGCATCCCGGCCGCCGCGAGATCGGCGATCTCGCCCAGCGCGCGGGCGATCGCGATGTCGGATACTCCTGGTTTGCCGCGAAGCTCATGCAGCTTCTTTACCGCCTCAGGCGCGGGAGCGCCTGGGTCGAAGCCCAATTCACGGAGCTTCAAATCTTCGCCGTCGGTTTCCTTCGGATTTGGCACAGTCTATCTTTAACGTTGCAAGGAACGCCGGACAGTATGCAGGCGTTCCTGGACTGGTCAAGTTTGGCATGGCCGTTCGCCCGCGCCAACCGTGCGAACGGCGAAAGCGGTTGCTCCCGATGCCGGATGGGCAAGCCGAAAGCCAGGGTCCCGATCCCGGGATTGCGAATCCCGAGCGCATTCCGCGCGTGGTTATCGTCGGCGCCGGATTCGGCGGGCTTTCCGCGGCGCGGGCGCTCAAGCGCGCGCGGGCGTCGGTGACCGTAATCGACCGCCGCAACCATCACCTGTTCCAGCCGCTGCTCTACCAGGTCGCGACCGCGGGTCTATCGCCCGCCAATATCGCCTATCCGATACGCTCGGTCCTGGGCGGGCGTAATGTGCAGGTGCTGCTCGACGAGGTCACTTCGCTCGACCTCGAAGCGCGCGAAGTCGCCACCACCCACGGCCCGATAAGCTACGACTTCCTGATCCTGGCGCCCGGAGCCGACACCTCGTACTTTGGCCATGACGAATGGGCGCGCAATGCGCCGGGGCTTAAGAGCCTGGATGACGCGCTCGAGATTCGCCGGCGGATCCTGTTCGCCTTCGAGCTTGCCGAGCGCGAGACGGAGCCGCAGGCGCGCCACGCGCTGCTCACGTTCGTGGTGATCGGCGGCGGACCAACCGGCGTCGAGATGGCGGGCGCGATCTCCGAGATCTCACGCAAAGTGATCGTGAGCGACTTCCATCGGATCGACCCGCGCGAGGCGCGCATTGTCCTGATCGAGGCCGGTCCGAGAATCCTGCCCGCGTTCGACGAAAGTCTTGCCGACAAGGCCCGCCACGAGCTCGAACGATTCGGCGTTGAAGTGATGGTCAACACTCCCGTGCAGGCGGTCGAACCGGGGATGGTCCGCACCGCGGGGGGCACGATCGAAGCGCGCACGGTGGTGTGGGCCGCGGGTATCAGGGCGTCGGGGCTCGCTCGGCTTCTCGGCGTCGAACTGGACCGCGCCGGTAGGGTCAAAGTCGAGCCTGATCTCAGCGTGCCAGGGCATCCCGAGCTGTTCGTGGTCGGCGACCTTGCCGCGTGCATGGACGAAAAAGGCGTTGCGCTGCCGGGACTGGCGCCGGTTGCGATACAGGAGGGCCGGCATGCCGCGCGCAACATCGAGCGCACGCTGGAGGGCAAGGCCAGGATCCCGTTTCATTACGTGGACAAGGGCACGATGGCGACGGTGGGGCGGGCTTTCGCGGTCGCCGAGATAGCGGGGTTCAAGCTGAGCGGGTTTATCGCGTGGGTGGTCTGGTCGCTGGTGCACATCGCCTATTTGATCGGCTTCCGCAATCGGATGATCGTTATGTTCGAATGGGCGTGGGCCTATCTGACCTACCAGCGCGGCGCGCGCCTTATAACCGGGAGCCTGCACGACCTGCTGGCCGCGCCAGAAAGCCGCGAGTCGGCCGAACCGGCTCCCGGGCAGGAGCAGCTCAGGCGATGAGACGCAGGGAGGAGGAGCGGTGCAAAACCTTGAGGCGAAGTTCAAGCTTTCCGACCTCGCGAAGGCGCGCGGGAAGGCCGAATCGCTCGGTTACGATTTCAAGGCCGCGTTGCGCCAGCGCGACACGTTTTTCCGGGTGCCGCGCGGCAAGCTCAAGCTGCGCGAGGATGAATCGGGCGCCTGCCTGATCGATCTCGACCGCCGCGCGAGCGACGACCTCAAACTTTCCAGTTACGAAATCATGCCGATCGAGGATCCCGAGGCGATGCGCGCGATTCTCACCGCCGCGCTCGGAGTTCTCGCCGAAGTGCGCAAGGAGCGCACGCTCCTGACGAAGGCCAACGTGCGGCTCCATCTGGACAGCGTTGATGGGCTCGGCGCGTTCGGCGAAATCGAGGCGGTGCTGGACCAGGGCGCTGACGGCGAAAGGAGCCGCGCCGACGTGGACGACCTGCTCGCCGCGCTCGAAGTGCGGCGCACCAATCTAATCGGCGTTTCCTACGCCGACATGCTCCGCCCGGTCTGACCCGCGCGGGCGAGGTAATCGCCGAACACGCGCCGCATCGCCGAGCGCACGTCGCGCGCGGCGAGCGGGTCGCCCGGATGGTCGATTAGCGCGATCGCTAGCGTGTCCATGTCGCGCCGGAATTCGGCGTGGCGCGCGGCGCTTATCCTGCCAAGCGGGTCCGCGTCGCTCAGATAGCTTGCGAGCCTTCCAAACTTCATCGCAGCCTGCCTGAGCCTTCTGGCCTCGGCCGGTTGTGCCGGTTCGAGCGCGTAGGCGTAGATCAGCGCCGCGACCTCCATCCTGCCCGCATGAAAACGCTGTGCCGCGAGACGGTGGCGATACGCCGCGCGTCCACCCGCCGTCATCAGGCTCATCAGGTCCGAAAACGGCGGCGTACCGTTGTCGATTGCGCACTGCGAGAGCCATTCGGCGTCCCGCGAGACGATCGCGACGAACGCAGCGCGCGCCCGCGCGGGGACGGCGCTGGCTTTGAGCGTGACGACCGCGGTGTCGGACGTGCCGCCGTACACCGTGACCAGCCCCTGGCGCGCGAAGTTCGCAAGTATCGGGTCATCCGGCGCAAGCGGCACGACGTAGGTCTTGGCGCCCGCCGATATGTAGTCGGCCGGATCATGAAGCGGCTGGACCTCGACCCAGTGGCCTTTTTCGACCGTGACCGGAGTGAAAACCGCGATCGCGGGTCCGAGCGACAACTGGTACGTGGCGAGCAGCCGGTTGTTGAGATGGTTGGCCTTGATAATCGCCGCGAGCCTGCGCGCTTCATCCCAGTTCAACATTCGCGGATAGCGAATCCCCGCGTCCCACGAGATCTCCCCGGCCAGGCTCGGTATCGAAAGCGGGAACACCGTCGCCAGCGTGACCATCCCCCAGGCGAAGGCGGCGCGCGCCCGCTTGCGCGTAATCCGTCCCATCAGATGCGTCAGCAACAGCGCGCCGAGGACTGCGGCGGCGATCGACGACTGCAGGATGAAGCGATGGAAGTCCTGCAAAAGCCACGCGAACGGTCCCGCGCCCCACGCGATGAGAAACGTGTCGACGCGGCTTTGGCTCGCTATCCAGAAAAACCCTGCGACGCCGAGCAGCATTATCAGCGGGTCGAACCGGAGCGACTCGGGCGCATGCCTGCCGCGGTACCACGAGAGATTGGCGAGAAAGTGGATGGAGTAGGGCAGGGTGAGCAGCGCGGTCGCGAGCCCGACCTTCGCCAGCGCGCGCCATCGCCCTTCCATCGCCGCCGCGATCAGAAGCGCGAGCGGCGCGGTGAGAAATCCGCCCAGATGGGTGTAACAACCGACCGCGGTTATCAGCGTTGCGGGGACAAGCCTGTCGTTCAGGAAAAAGTAGAGCGCCCACGGAACCGCGATGAAGACCCATCCCGATGGCACGCCGACATAAAATGAAGCCGACGAGAAACCGCTTCCCGCGAGCATCGCGACCGCGAACATCGCGGCCACGTCGCCTCCGAGCCTGCGCGCGAAGTAAAAGGCCGTTCCAATCGCCGCGCACCATTGCGCGACTGCAAGAGTCGCGTTGGCCAGGATGAAATCCTGCGGTCGCCCGCCGAAGACGCTGCCGAGGACCGCGAGCGCCATATGCAGGGCGGGGCCTTGCAGGTTCGGCCGTCCGCCCGGGCCGTAGTTGATATGATCCCACCAGGCCAGGCCGTGATGCGCGTACCACTCGGCGAGCGAGATGTGATAGCCGGAGTCGATCGTCACCCGGTAGTCGCCGAGCGACGCGGCGAGCAAAACGAAGTTGACCCCGAAGATTGCCGCCGCGACCCATCGCGCGTGGCTCTCCAGGGGTTCGACTCCCGGCGCCGGCGCGGGAGCCTCGTGCAAACGCTCGACGACGCTTAGCGCCTCGGCGCTGGTTGCCATCCGGTTCTCCGAGAGGCCAGAAGTTCGCGGCACGCGGACGAGCGAACAGGCACCCTGCGCAAAGGGCTCTCTCCCGCGGATTGGAAGCGATCGATGCGCATCGGCGCTTTTCTCGCTTCAATTCTAGAGTCTGCTCGGCGACAGGCCAAATCGCGCGGCGCACGCGCCCGCTAGGCCGCAGCGGCGGGCCCAAGGCTATGGCCGCTCGAGAAAGAGCGCGTCGGCGCCGGTGCCGGAGAGAAGCTCGTCAACGAACGCGCGATCCTTTTGGGCGAGTGACGAGTAGCCCTCGCGCAGCCATTTGAGGCATTTTCCCTGATAGGGAAACGGCTTTTGCACCCATCGATGGCCGTCGATTTCGCATCTCAGCTCGTCGGCTCCTCTTTCAAGCGCGCGTGCGTTGGCGAGCAGGAACGACACGTAGGTGCGTCCGATTTCGGCCATGAACGGACGCAGCGTACGCCGCGCTTCGTCGCGCGAGAGCCATCCGTCCGCGGGAGCGTCACGCCAGGAAAGATCGTCCATCCACGACACCCATGAGACCACGCGCGCCGCGGTCTCGGCGGCTAATGCCGCCGGGGTCGGATCGAAATGGACGAGCTGGCTTAGCTGGCCGAAGAGCCCGAAATCGCCCACACCCGGACGCCGTCCGGCGAGAAACGGAGTGCCGCGGGCCAGATGCGCGTCGAGCAGGCCGAGCAGACGCCGATAGCCCTGCTCGATAATCGGCGTGGTCGTATCGTTCGAGCCGACCACCGAAAGCCGCGCGATTTGCCGCTCCGCGAACATATTTGCGGTGTGTTCCAGCTTTTCGCCGCTTAGATGGAGATTGCGATCGAGCGCGAGCACGTAGGAGGCCTTCCTGATGTCGGGCGCGTACTTCCATCGGTAATGGAACATCGCCTTGGTGACCCACTCGTCGGCGTAATCCTCGATGAGCGAGTCGAGAAAGCGAAGCGCGGCGTCGGGTACGAACAGTGAACGCTCGCCGGACATCGATTCGAGCATTCGAATCTGAAAGGTGGAATCGATCATCGCTTCGTCCGGTGCGCCGTCCGCAGCCGCAAACACGAGCACCGGGATCAGCGCGACCGCGACCGGCGGAATCCCCACATCCTCGGTCGAGCCGCGCAGGATCCATCGGAACGGGAAGCGCCGGTATCGCAGCACCGCGCGCATCTTGCGCGAGTACGGCGAGCCGTAGCCTCCGACCAGCTTCAGTTCCTTCATCGTGTGTGCATCCTCCCTCCGTTCGCGACGCTCAGACCGGCGCCTCGACCATGAGTCTTGGCTCGCGCATCGGCGGCAGATGGTCGTACAGGTCGGCGATAAGATCCGACTTGAGCTTTTGACGAGCGTTGTCGTTCCAGAGGTTGTGCCACTGAAGCGGATCCTCGCGCAGGTCGTAAAGCTCGCCTTCGGTGCCGTCGTACCTGATCTCGGGCATCGGAACCTGCCGGGCCTGCGCCAGCGGCTCGAGGTTGAAGCCCTCGTCGCGCGTGCTCTTCTCGTAAACCGTGCACAGGAAACCGTCGCGATAGACCGAGCGCATATGCATCCCGACCTGCGCGAACTGGCTGTCCCATTCGGTGATGATGCGCTCGCGTCCCGAGCCGGGCGCGACCGGAAGCGGTTTGCCCTGCACCCAGCCGGGAATCGGCAAGCCGGCGATTTCGCAGAAGGTCGGCGCGAGGTCAAGATGCCCGACCGGCTCGTGGATTTCCGCGGGCCTGATACCTGCGCAGGGCGCCGGGCGCCATATCAGCGGCACGCGCATCAGCGCGTCCACGTGATACGGGCCCTTGTAGAGCAAGCCGAAGTCGCCCTGCAGCTCTCCGTGGTCGGTGGTGAAGAAGACGTCGGTGCGCTCGTTCCATCCGCGCTCGGCGATTCTTTGGAGCACGCGTCCGCAGGCCTCGTCGATAAGCTCGTTTTCGACGTGGACCATCGCGTTGACCTCGCGCACCTGGTCGTCGGTCATCTGGCACGGAATGAAATTGAAGGGGCCGCCTTCGGGGTTGCGGAAGCGCCCTTCGTACCAGTCGAGCCAATGGCGCGGCTTCTCGCGCAGAATCCGCTCGATTTTCTCGCGCGAGCCCGGATGGCCGGGCGGCAGGTCGAGGTCGCGCCAGTTGATGCGCCGGCGCGCCTCCTCGCCGGGCGGATCCCACGGATGATGCGGGTCGGGGAAACTCATCCAGACGAACCACGGCTCTTCGGCTGCGAGCGAATCGAGATAGGCGATAGTCCGGTCGGCGACCCAATCGGTGTGGTAATGCTCGCGCGAGATGGGATTGTATTTCGTTTCCGGCGCGCCGGTGTCGCCGCCGCCCGTGCCGCTGAGCAACGCGGCGAACCCGCTGATTTCGTTTGGATAGTTGCTCGCCAGCCAGACCGAGTAATGCCATCCGCCCATCGGCCCGTGCATCGCAAGCTCCGCGCGCTCGAAGCCGCGCAGGGGACCGACGTCCCCCTTGCGCCCCATCGTGTTCTCGCGCCATCGCTGCGTCAGGTCGAAGGCCGGTTCAAAGTGCGCCTTGCCCAGCAGCGCGGTGCGATAGCCGGCCTTGTCATGCAGGTGTGCGGCGATACTCGGCGCGTCGAGCGGGAGTGCGACGCCGTTGGCGAATACGCCGTGGGTGCGTACGTACTGCCCGGTCAGCATCGTCGAGCGCGCCGGCATGCATACCACGTTCTGGTTGTGCGCGCGGCGGAAGTTGATTCCGCTTGCGGCGAGCCGGTCGGCGAACGGCGTGCGCGCGATCCGGTTGCCGTTGCATCCGAGTGCGTCGTAGCGCTGCTGATCGGTCGTGATGAAAAGTATATTGCGGCGCGTGTTCATTGCCTGTGTCTCCTTATGCGATACTGCCGGAGTGTGTCGCGTAGAGTTCGGCGGCGACCAGAGCCTCTTCGCGATGCACGTGATGCTTCTGGTATTCCGGATCGGCGATCATGTCGAGGAACGCCTTTCGCGACGGGTATTGAACAAGCAGGATCGCGTCCCAGGTCCTGTCGCCGATTACTGTGCCCTCAACCTGCCCGGAAAAAACTGCCTTGCCGCCCATCGCTTCGATCATCTTGAGTACCGCTTGAGCGTACTTCGCATAAGACTGGGCGCCGCCGTTCGGCTTGAACTTGAGCAGGTTGACCATCACGACCGATCAGCAGCGCTACGACGCACTC